>CAVFSQ010000041.1:0-9312 GCA_963625145.1 Bacteroidaceae bacterium
GGCTATGCCTGGGACACACAGTTCAAGACAAATCCCCCCTACGTTGAGGAGAAAAACAACTACACCGGCTCATACCGCCGCGAATTCGAAATACCCGCAACGTGGAAAGGCAGCGACATCTACTTCCACGTTGGCAGCGCAACATCAAACCTCGAAGTGTGGGTGAACGGCAAATTCGTGGGCTACAGCGAAGACAGCAAGACGGCAGCCGAATTCGACGTAACCAAATACCTCGTGCCCGGAAAGAAAAACCTCGTGGCCATGCAGGTGATGCGATGGTGCGACGGCTCGTATGTGGAAGGACAGGACTTCTGGCGCCTTACCGGCATAGCCCGCGAAGTGTATTTTTACGCACGCCCCAAGAAGCACATCGACGACATCTTCATCACCCCCGACCTCACCGACAACTACCGCAACGGCAAGCTCTCGGTAGTGGTAACAGCCCCCAAGGCAAAGGGATGCAACGTGAAAGTCAGCCTCTGCGACGCACGCGGCAATGAAGTGAAAAGCGCCGAAGGCAAGGTAGCCGGCGACGGCAAGATGACAACCGTCATCACCGTCGACAACCCGCTGAAATGGTCGGCCGAAGTGCCCAACCTCTACGACGTCTACGTAACGCTCAGCGACGGCAGCAAGCAGCTCGAGGTGATACCGCAGAAAACCGGCTTCCGCAAAGTGGAAATCAAGAACTCGCAACTGTTGGTCAACGGCAAGGCTGTGCTCTTCAAGGGAGCCAACCGCCACGAGATAGACCCCGACGGCGGATACGTGGTGCCAGTGTCGCGCATGATACAGGACATAAAGATCATGAAGCAGCACAACCTCAACGCCGTGCGCACATGCCACTATCCCGATGACCCCCGCTGGTATGAACTCTGCGACAAATACGGCCTCTACGTGATAGCCGAAGCCAACATCGAAAGCCACGGAATGGGCTGGGGCACACAGAACACCCTCGCCAGCGACGCATCGTATGCACAGACACATGTAGAGCGCAACGACTACAACATACGCATCTACAAAAACTTCCCCAGCGTGATAGAGTGGAGCCTCGGCAACGAGTCGGGATTCGGCGACAACTTCAAGAAAGCCTTCGACCACGTGCGTGCCTACGACCCCTCGCGCCCCATACACTACGAGCAGGCAATTTGGGTTGACTCGAAATACAGCGAAATCTACTGCCCCATGTACATGTCGTATAAGGACTGCGAGAAATACCTCCAGAAAAACGACCCGCGCCCGCTCATACAGTGCGAGTATGCACACGCAATGGGCAACTGCGGCGGCAGCTTCAAGAAATATTGGGACCTTATTCGCAAATACCCCAACTACCAGGGAGGTTACATCTGGGACTTCGTTGACCAGGGACTCCGTGGCTTCAACGAGGAAGGCAAGCAGATCTTTACCTACGGCGGTGACTACGGACGCTATCCCGCCAGCGACCACAATTTCAACAACAATGGCTTCATCCGTCCCGACCGCGAACCGAATCCCGAAGCAAACGAATACCGCTACTTCATGCAGGACGTGTGGACCACACCCATCGACCTGAAGAAAGGCGTAGTGGAAGTATACAACGAACGATTCTTCCGCGACATCTCGAACGTGCGCCTCGTGTGGGAAGTGGTGGCCGAAGGCGAAACCCTGTGCAAAGGCAGCGAGGAAGCGCTCAACGTAGGCCCGCAGGAAAGAAAGCAGATTTCGCTCAGCGGCTATTCCATTCCCGAGTCGGCAAAAGGCAAGGAAGTGATGCTCAACGTATACTACAAGCTCAAGACCGTGGAACCGCTTCTCGACCAGGGCTATACCATAGCATGGCAGCAGCTCGAAATTAGCGGCTACAAGTTCCCCACACTCGCCGAAATCATGCCGCAGGCAACAACTGCCACACAGAAAGGCAAGGGCAAGGTAGCCGAGGAAAAAGTAGTGAAGGAAGAGCAGATCGCATGCCTCTCGCTTCAGGCAGCACAGACAACCGTTACCTTCAACAAGAAGACCGGCTGGATAGATTATCTCGACATCAACGACAAGGCCGCATTCCGGAAAGGCTACTCGCTCAAGCCCGAATTCTGGCGCGCACCCACCGACAACGACTACGGCGCAAACCTGCAGCAGAAGTTTGCCGCATGGAAAGACCCGCAGATGGACCTCAAGAAATTCGAGTGCACCGCCCTGGGCGACGCAAAGCAGGTAGTGGCAGAATACGACATGCCCAGCCTCTCGGCGAAACTCGTGATGACATACACGCTGCGTCCCGACGGGCAGCTCGTAGTCAACGAGAAGCTCACCACCGATCCCAATGCCAAGGATATGCCCATGATGTTCCGCTTCGGCATGCAGCTGGTAATGCCTAAGGAATACTCCAAGGTGCAGTACTACGGCCGCGGTCCCGGCGAAAACTACAGCGACCGCCACTGGGCCGACAACATCGGTGTTTACACGCAGAATGTAGCTGACATGTATTGGGGCTATGTGCGCCCGCAGGAAAGCGGCAACCACACCGACATACGTTGGTGGCGCGTGCTCTCGGGAGCCGGCACCGGATTGGAATTCTATTCCAATATACCTATGGAATGCTCGTCGCTCAACTTCCTCACCGAAGACCTTGACGACGGTCCCGACAAATACGCCCACCAGAGCCACAGCGGCGACCTCCATCCGCGCAACTTCACCGTGGTGAAGATACAGGAGCGCCAGTTCGGTCTCGGCGGCATCGACAGTTGGGGCCAGTGGCCCGAGCCCGAGGTGCAGATGCCTTACGCCGACCACGACTTCACATTCGTAATCAATCCGCTTGCCGCAAAATAACCGGCAAATCCAACGGCAACAATACACGGGGCGTCCAGCATTGCGGGCGCCCTGTGCCGTTGTAGGCGCCGAATTGCCATTGGGCAATTGCAATGCCTATCCCTATGAATGGGTAAAAACGTAGCGTTGTCACGAATAAAGTCTTTAAGGCATGTAGCGGTGAACCGCAAAGTACGTAAATTTGCACTATATGGAAAATAAGACAGAAAATAGCCCGACAAGCATGTTTGCCGTAGTGGCAGGCGGGGTGTGCGGCACCTTTGCCGAAAGTGCCGCCGTGGCATTCGCAAACCTCGCGGCCCTCAAGGCACAGCGGGCTGCCCAAGGCAAAACCATGGTATGGGTGCGCGTGTTTTTGAGCGACATAATAAACCAGTTGCCGCAGGCAAGCCGGCAGATTGAAAGCCTGGCCCAAGGCTGTGCCGTTTCGGTAGTGGAGCAGGCACCACTCGACGCCTCGCGCATAAGCATCATGGCATGCTTCCTTGACCACGCCGCAGTGGAGCGCATAGCCCCCGATGCGTGGCATATAGACTGCGAAGGGCGCCGGTACATTTACCAAGCCTTGCGCTTCAGTGCCTCGCAGGCAGCGGGTGCCGACGCTTACCGGCAGACGGTAATGGCTTTCGAGGCACACAAAAAGCTGCTGGCCGAAAAGGCTATGACCATAAGCGGCAACACGCTGCGCACATGGCTCTTCTGCCGTGATATCGACCACACCTACGCAGCAATCGTAAAGGGACGCAACGATTTCTTCGCCGCAAACGGACTGACTTCCGACACCCACTTCATAGCCTCCACCGGAATAGGTGGCTATACGCCGTGCACTGATGCCGTGGTGGGAGTTGACTTCCTTTCGCGCGAGGGAAGCGACAGCGACGTGCAGTATCTGCAGGCGCTTGACTACCTCAACCCCACCGCGCAATACGGCGTGGCTTTCGAGCGCGGCACGGCGTTCACCGCAGGCAGCAGCCGCGTGAGCCTTATCTCGGGAACTGCCAGCATTGACAACCAAGGCCGATGCATCAATCTCAACGACGCGGCGGCACAGACGGCACGCCTCATCGAAAACACCGCAGCATTGCTTGCCGATGCCGGAGTCTCAACCCACGACTTGAAAATGATTGTATTCTATCTGCGCGACGCTGCCGATAGGGAATGCGTGGAGCGCACCATGCGCGAAAAGCTCGGCGATGTGCCCGCGGTGTTCACCAAAGCAAAGGTGTGCAGGCCTGGATGGCTCGTGGAAGCCGAAAGCATAGCCGTGAGAAAAACATCCGAATAGAGTATTATTACAACTACTACGTTTAGTGGCTCTCCGCATAGCGGAGGGCCACTGAGCGTTAAGAAGGATGGGGATAATGCTTTGTGCTTGTCTTTTATACCTACATCGCAAGAGCAAGGCACGGCTATATCTGCGGAATTTGCTATATTTGCCGACAAGTAAAAGATAGATTCCATATGAAAAAACTTCTAACCGTTTGTCTCGCGACATTCGCATCGGTTGCCGCAATGGCACAGCCGAAAGTTACGGTCATTGATGATGTGATTACTCCTTTGCCTGCCGGCAAAATAAAACTTAACGGATATTTCGACAAAGATATTCAAAGCAGCATAGCCCATTGGCAGAAAGAAACAGTGCCTTACAGCAAGTTTGTAGAGTGTTTCAGAAGCGGGCGCCCGCGTATGGCAGTCGGAGAGATGTGGGGCAAGGCAGTGCGCTCGGGAGCAATGTATTACCGCTATACGCAGGACCGGGAACTGAAAAAGATTCTCCGCGCCACGGTGGCTGATCTGCTGACTACCGTCCGCTCAAACGGCAGTATAAGTTGCGACGCAGTGGAAAATCAACCCGATACCGTGACCATTGGCGGCGACCTTTGGGAACGCAAGTACGTGCTTCTTGCGCTTCATGGATACTACACCGACGTTGAAGCCGACCCCGCCGTGTTGGAAGCGATGAAGCGTCAGGCTTTAAGTATTATAGATATCTACGGTGAAGCTCCCAAAACCGATATTCTTCTCAACGGATGGAGCAAAAACAAGATGGAATCGTCAACTTTGCTTGAACCTATGATGCGTCTTTACAAACTTACTGCCGACAAGCGCTTCTTGGATTTCGCATCGTATATAGTGAAGCGCGGAGGCTGCTCTACGGCAAACATTTTCCAGCAGGCAATTGACAAAGTACTGCCGCGCAAAATGGCTATACCATACCCGAAAGCCTACGAAATGATGTCGGTATTTGAGGGACTGACGGAATACTATCGCGTTACGGGCGAAGAAAAGTGGAAAACCAGTTTTATGAATCTCTTCCACAGTATTATCGACCGCGAAATAACTATTGTCGGCAGCGCCGGCGGCGACCAGCCTTATTATCCCGAATGGATTGGCGAAGCATGGGACGATACTCGCTTCGAGCAGACCAATCCCGATATGCAACGAATGATGGAAACTTGCGTAGGTATAACATGGGAAAAGTTTTGCAGCCAGATATTGCGCGTAACCGGTGATCCGCTGGCTGTTGACTATATTGAAAAATACCTGTACAATGCACTCGTTGGCGCTATGAAGCCTTCGGGCGACGGATTCAGCTATGTAAACCTGCTCAACGGCCCCAAAGTCACCAACTACGGCTGGGGATGGAACTTCGACGGGCTTGAAGTGACCTGCTGCAACCTCAATGGCCCTATGGGATTGGCTTACATTCCTTATATCGCTGTGATGCAGTCGGCGCAGGGCCCTGTGGTAAACATCTACAATGCCGCTGATGCTACTGCTGCTACGGCTAAAGGAAAACCGGTGAAACTTAACATCGATACAAAGTTCCCGCTTGACAACAAGGTTGTCATTACCGTTGAGCCGGAGAAAGCCGAGAAATTCACGATGTCGCTCCGTATTCCCCGCTGGAGCGAAAACACCATTGTTAAAGTCAACGGAAAAGCGTGCAAAGGCATTGTGGCCGGACAGTATCTCAAAGTCACGCGCAAGTGGAAGCGTTCGGACAAGATTGAAATCACGTTCGACATGAAATGCCGCATTATCTCGGCGCCAACCGAAGGAAGCAATCCCGAAGGAAAATACTTCAAGGCCCTGCAGTATGGCCCTATAGTGCTTTCGCGCGACGAGAAAACCGACAGCAACTACAACAAGCCCGTTGAAGTGATTGCCGATGCGCAGGGCATTGTCGACGTAAAGCGTGTGGCGCCCACTCTCGGCTATACGCGAATGGAATTTGAAGTGCCCACAACCGACGGCCCAATACGCATGATTGACTATTCGTCGGTTGACTGCTGGGGTGGTACGCATATATGCACGTGGCTGCCGATGAAGCGATAGGCATGGCTCGCGCCGTAACATGTTTCAGTAAATCTTGAAGTTTGCGTGAAAAAGGCAATTGTTTTGGCGCTTGCGCTTTTCCTGATGGCAGGAACAATTGCCAGTGCCGAAGAGACCGACAGTTTATATGCGTCTGCTAGAGTGGTAGGGAAGAAATGGACAAGTTTCAATCTTGCCGACGTGCGCCTTTCCGAGGGCAGCTATTTCAAGAAGATGCAGGACATACACTTGAATTACCTGCTTTCTCTTGACCCCGAGCGCTTGCTCAACAACGTATTGCGCGGAGGCGACATCTCTACAACCGCAGAAAACTACGGCGGCTGGCAGCACGATAGCGGCAACGGGTTTTCAAATTACATGTCGGGCTGCGCCATGATGTATGCAAACACGGGCGACGAGCGTCTGCTGCAACGGATAAAATGGATGATAGACAATATTGCCGACTGCCAGGAAAGGGAAAAACTCGACGGTTTCTTCTATTTCGGGCGCAGCAAAGGTGCAGCCTCTTACGACGCTTTGATGTCGGCTACCGACAGTGGGACCGACCTCACCAACAATGGGGAGGATTTCTACACGAATCCCGCCATGGCAGGTATGGCGTTTTACCAGCTGCACCGAATATTCTACGGAATACGCGACGTTTACTGTTACACCCGATACGAAAAGGCGAAAGACGTATTCGTGAAATGCATGGAATGGGCCTGCAAATGGACTGACCGGATTTCAAACGATGCGCGGCTGCAGATGGCTTTGGAAGCCGAACACGGCGGAATGGCGGAACTGTTTGTCGATGCCTATGCGCTGACGGGCAACAAACGCTTTCTGAAAAATGCGGAGAGGTGGATACACAGTCTTAATTTCAGGGACAAGATGGCCGAAAACTACGACGTGCTGACATCCCGCCACGCTAATGCATACGACCCCAAATTCATGGGTATGCTCCGCAATTATGAATTCACGGGGAATGAGCGGAACCGCGACGCGGCATTGAATACGTGGAATGCCGTGATCAGCCGCCACGTGCTTCCTATGGGCGGGCACGGCCGTTGGGAGCGTTATGGCGAACCGGGGAAACTGCTTGACGAACTGGCAAATACTTCTACCGAAACCTGCTGCACCAACAACATGCTGCGTTTCACCAAGGCTATGTTCTCGATTTTTGGCGAGGCAAAGTACATGGACTTTTACGAAAGGGCACTCTATAACCACATTCTTGCATCGAAGGATCCTGACTGCAAGTCGGTAGGCGGCGGTTTCTGCTATTACCAGTCGCTCATGCCCGGGCAGCATAGGAAATATATGGACGACAGCAGTTTCTACTGCTGTTGGGAAACCGGTTTGGAAAACCATTCCAAATACGGCGAGGCTATCTATTTCCGCAACGGGAAAGACATTCTAGTGAACCTGTTCATCCCGTCGGTATTGGAATATAAAGACAAAGGTTTTTCGCTTAAGATGGAAGGCAACTATCCCGCGGAGAACGTGGTGACGCTGACGGTTGCGGGGAACCGCAATTTTGCAGGAGACATCCTGTTCCGCTGCCCGCAATGGATGGATGCCGGCAATGTACAGGTTTCTGTAAACGGGCAGCCACGGAACATTGATATTAAAGCGGGAGAGTTCTTCGCAGTCAGCCACGAATGGAAAACGGGCGACGTGATAAAGATTACCCTACCGGTGGAATTGCGCTACGAGCCTTCGGAAGAGCCAAATGTGGCGAGTCTGTTCTACGGCCCTCTGCTTATAGTGCCCAATATGGGAACCGTGTCGTCGGGCGACTATATCAGCAACGTTTGGGACCAGCAGGCCGACACGCAAGTGAAGGATTTCCCCGATTTCCCGCATTTCGGCAACTCAAAAGAGAATCTTTCGGCATGGATTTCCCGGCAAGGCGAGGCCCTGGAATTCGTGGCAGAGGGAACGGACCGTACTTATCGCTTTGTTCCATTTTACGCGGCTCACCACATGCGGACTTCCATCTATCAGCGCTTTGTGGGCAAAGAAGATTTGAACTGGGAACGCAATTATGTTACCGACCGCGTCGTTTTCAATCTAGACGAGGCCGAACACGGCTATAGCGGGCGTTCCACTCTCGACACAAACTGTAACCGCTATTTCCGGCACGTGGCTGCCGGAGACTTTGTTTCATACACGATGAAAGTGTCGGAAGCGCCCGGCGTACAGCATTGGATAGCCGTGAAGCACCAGGGATGGGAGCGGGAAGAGGTAGGCAATTACGAGGTGTATGCTGATGACGTGCTGATTGGCAGCATGGGCTCATGCAGGCAGATGAAGCAGTTTACCTACCCAACTTGTTTCTTCAGGATTCCCCGGAATCTTACCGACGGCAAGCAGGAAATCAAGGTGAAGTTCCTTCAGAAGTATAGTGCCATGAACTATTACGGCCTGGAGGTAGTGACCGACAAATATCTTAAGGAGTTTTATCCCGAAACGAAGTATGCCTGTGCGTCACCCCGGCAAACAGTAAGGCTTGAGGCAGAGGCTGCCCAGCCTCACGGGGAAAACCGCACTTTCGATGGCAAGAGTTCGTCTGGTGCCTACGTCTCGAGCCTGGATTCCTATCTTCAGTTCAACAACGTGGTTGCCCTTGAGAACGGCAAACGCGAGCTGTCGGTGTGTTACCGTGGCAGCGCAAAGCTCAAATACAACTTGACAATAAACGGCGCGACAACCAAAGTGAGTCTCCCTTCAACTGGTGGGGAGTGGGCTGTACGCACCTTGAAGGTAGCTTTGCGGGAAGGCTTCAATACTGTCCGTCTGACCCCGGCGGCAGCGGGCAATACTTGCGATGTGGACTATATTGAACTGAACCTCGGCAATTGCCGATAATGTTTACGGCAGCAGCACGATGCGGATGTAATCTTTAAGGCGAAACAGTTTGTTTCCCATCCCTCCCTGCGAATCGCTGAGCAGTATCAGGCTCTGCCGCCCCGCTATCTGAGGCCCAGGGCACATGCCTTCGTAGTTTGCAAAATTCATTTGTGCCGGTTCGAACTTTGTGGTGAAATCGGCAATGGCTGTCTTGAAGAGAAAGCGCGAGTCGGGCCAGGTGCTTAAATCTGACTGCTCGCTGCATTGCGCTTCTTCAGTCGGCTCGATGCTGAAAAGGCGTATGCGGCATTTGGCTCCTAGATAGTTTTGCGG
>CAVFSQ010000042.1:0-9289 GCA_963625145.1 Bacteroidaceae bacterium
CGCCAGCTCAGACACACTCAAAGAAACAGTATCGCCATTCTGTCAGCAAAGTGTCGTTGACCATACGCTACAAATTCAACACCACGCGCAGCAAATACAAGGGAACAGGTGCCGGCCAGAAACAGAAAGACAGAATTTGACACAATACACGCACGGCGTGCTGACGCCACAAATCAAAAGAGCCGGGAAAGATCCCGGCTCTTTTGATTTGTACGCAGTGTTGCCCACAATTTATTGAAGGGTCAGTTTCTGAGTCTGCACGTTGCTGCTGTTTGGGCCAACCATTATGTCGAAATCGCCAGGTTCGCTCACAAACTGAAGATCGGCATTGTAGAACTTCAGCATGTCTTCGGTCACTTCGAATTCCACCTTCTTGCTTTCGCCCGCTTCGAGATGCACACGCTTGAAGCCCTTCAGTTCCTTGACGGGGCGTATTATGGATGCTGCCTTGTCGTGTATATAAAGCTGCACCACTTCGTCACCGGCGCGGTTGCCGCTATTGGTTACCGTAAGCGATGCCGTAATCTTGCCGCCCTTGGCCATCGAAGCCGAACTGAGCGAAAGGTCGCCGTATTTATACGTGGTGTAGCTTATGCCGTAGCCAAAAGGATAGGCAGGAGCCATGGTCACGTCCATATAGTTCTGCGCGTATTTCACGAACTTCGCATTTGGGTCAACGGGGCGGCCGCCACGGTAGCGGGCATACGTCAGCGGCAACTGACCCGTTACCTGCGGGAATGTGGTGGTAAGCTTTCCGCTCGGGTTCCTGTCGCCAAACACTACGTCGGCAATGGCATGCGCGGCTTCAGTACCGCCGAACCATGTCTCGACTATCACGGGAGCGTTTGCCTTTTCCCAGCGCATAGCTACGGGGCGACCGGTTACATATAGCAGTACCACGGGCTTGCCGGTCTTGAGAAGAGCCTTGTAGAGCTCGCGCTGCACATCAGGCATCTCGAGGTCGGCACGGCTCTGGCTTTCACCGGTCATGTCGGAAAGTTCACCGAGCGCAGCAATCACCACGTCGCTGTTCTGGGCCACTTCAACGGCTTCGTTAAGCATTTCTTCGGCAGAACGCTCATCACGGCCTACATCGAAATTCTGAATCTGTCCGGCTTCTTCGTAAATGGGATTCTCGAACACGTTGCTGCCGCGCGCATACGAAACTTCCCCGTTCTTGCCAACTGCTTCCACAATTGCCTCGTAGATGCTCATATTGGGCTGCAGATTGCCTTTGCCCGTCCAGCAGCCGTAAAGGTTGCGACCGGCCTTGGCAAGCGGACCAACAACAGCTATTTTGCCCTGCTTTTTGAGCGGAAGAATATCGCCGTCGTTCTTAAGCAGAACTATACTCTCGCCAGCCAGCTGGCGTGCAAGATCGATAAACTCCTTGGTGCGCACGGCCGAAGTCACTTCCTTTTCAGAGTGTCCGCGATAGGGGTCCTCAAAGAGTCCGAGTTCCCATTTTGCCTCGAGCACACGGCGGCAAAGAGTATTTACGGTCTCTTCGCTCAACTTACCGTCGTCAACAAGTTTGTGCATGTATTTGAGATATGCCTGCGAGCACATGTCTATGTCAATGCCTGCCTGCGCTGCAAGTTCGGCGCAACGCTCCTGCTGGTCGATTCCGTGTGACGTCATTTCGGCAATGCCGTTGTAGTCGGTGACGGTAAATCCCTTGAATCCCCATTTCTTGCGCAGCACTTCGTCCATAAGCCATTTGTTGCCCGAAGCCGGCATGAAATCTATCACGTTGAACGACGACATAACGCTACGCACGCCAGCCTCCACGGCAGCCTGATAGGGGAGCAGATATTCGTTGAACATTCGGATACGGCTCATGTCGACAAAGTTATAGTCAAGTCCCGACTCCACTGCACCATAAAGGGCATAATGCTTCAGGCAAGCCGCAATGTCGGTGTTCTTCTTCATATCCTCCTGATAGCCGTAGACGAGCGACTTGGCGATGCACGCGCTCAAGAACGGGTCTTCGCCGTTGCCTTCGGCGATGCGTCCCCAACGGCCGTCGTGGGCAACGTCGACCATAGGCGAATAAGTCCAGTTCACGCCATAAGCCGAAGCTTCAATGGCTGCCACGCGGGCTGCCTTGCGCACAAGCGTAGTATCCCACGAGCACGACTGTGCAAGGGGAATGGGGAATATCGTGCGGAAGCCGTGTATAACGTCGAGACCTACCAAAAGTGGAATCTTGAGCCTTGACTCGGTTGACGCCGCTTTCTGCAGCGAACGGATAGCCTCGGGATTGCTTACGTTGAGAATAGAACCTACCAAACCTTTCTTGATGTCGCCGTAAAGGTCGGTCTGCTCTGAAACGCCGGTTGTCATTTCGTGGCCGTCGGGCAGCACAAGCTGGCCGATTTTTTCGTCAAGAGTCATTTTCGACATAAGTTCATTGATGAACTCGTCTTTCGAAGCCTTGATTTTCTTTGGCTTGCCGCCGGAAGCAAAGGCCGGAGCAGCGAGCAAGGCACAAAGCGCTAAAACTGTGATTTTTCTTATCGTCATGATGCTTTTGTGAGTTTATTATATTTATATGGCAAAGTTAGCAAAAATGTTTACCTTTTTCGGGCGGCATGTGCATATAGTTTTTTCTGTGCGCATACAATTTTTGCACTGTGCGTAGACAATTTTCCGGCTATGCGCAACTAATAATTCCGGCAACAGTTCACCGTAAAGTTATTTCGCCACGCAAGTCACAGTTCATATAATGGCGTATCTCGTCGACGGGAAGATTGTGGCCAAGCAGGAACATAAGTTTTGCAATGGTGCTTTCGAGCGTTGCGTCGTGGCCGTTGACCACACCCGTCTCCAGCAACTGCAGCCCGGTAAGATAGCGGTCCATCTCTATCCATCCTTCGCTGCATTGCGACACGTTCACCACGATGATACCGCGCTGTTCAGCTTCTTTCAACAGTTCGATAAGCCATTTTTTCTGCGGGGCATTGCCCGATCCGTAGGTGCGCAACACTACGGCGCGCAAACCAGGACTGTTGACAATCGAATCGATGATTTCGCGCCGTATGCCGGGAAACAAAGTTATCACCACCACATTGCAGTCCATCACATAGTGCGGTTTGAACACGTTTCCAGGCTGCGGACGGCGTATGACCGACTCATTGTATTTCACGTGGATTCCGGCATGTGCAAGCCACGGGAAGTTGAACGACCGGAATGCATTAAACCCTTCGGCATTTATCTTTGTGGTGCGGTTGCCGCGCAAAAGGCGGTTTTCGAAAAACACGCACACCTCGGGAACCATGGCCCTGCCTTCGGCATCCTTGGCTGCAGCAATCTCTATCGAAGTAAGCAGATTCTCGCGCCCGTCGGTGCGTATCACACTGATGGGCAATTGCGAACCGGTAAGAATAACCGGCTTTTCAAGCCCCTGAAGCATAAAACTGAGCGCCGAAGCGGTATACGACATGGTATCGGTGCCGTGAAGCACCACAAAGCCGTCGTAGTTGTTGTAGTTGTCAGCTATCACCTTCACGATTTCAGCCCAAACCGAAGGCTCCATGTCGCTTGAGTCAATGGGCGGATTAAACGCATAGGAATGTATGTCGTAGTCGAAATCCTCAAGTTCCGGAATCCAGCGGCGCACATGCGAGAAGTCGTACGACTCAAGCGCACCGGTGCGGCGGTTTTCAATCATCCCTATAGTGCCGCCAGTATAAATTATAAGGATGTTGGCCGACGTGTTTATATTCTTCATACCGCAAAAATACCATTTTGAAACCAAACAACCATTTTTTAGGTCTGGAGAGAGTGGTAAAAACAAACTTTTTATCTCTTGGCAAACGCTTTCCTGCAGTTTTTTGCAGTGCCAAGCCCGATGTTCCGCAAAAAAAATCCCCCGGCATCACGCCGGAGGACTTTCCTCTATTTTTGAACAAAAATTTTCGTATTCAGAAGTTACCAGGCATCCTCTTCGGTTACACCGTTGTAAACGTTCTTAGGAGCGAATTCCACATAGTCGAGCACGAACATGGTCGACGTGTTGGCCAAGACGCTCTTGAAGCGGATATAGTAAGTCTGGTCGGGGTAAAGGTTACCCGTATAGAATATCTTGCGCAAACGGTGTTCCGAGCGCACGTTGTAGAGCGTGGTGCTCACCGTACCGCCGGTGGAAGGTCCTTCATGCTTGCATCCCATCATATAGCCGTGGTTGCGCATGGTGCGGTCGCGTTCGCGGTTGAGGTCGGGATCTTCGTTGTCGTAAAGCGCCCAGCCTATGAGCGGATTGTCAACCTGTATGCGCTCGTCGATTGGAAGTCCATGAGCCTGAAGATTATTCTTGTCGGTACCGAAATAAAGCTGCGCCATTCCGCGGTTTGACGAATATGAATATACAAGGCGCACTTCCCAAGAACCGTCGAACGGCACCGGCGGCAGACGCAATGTAAAGTCGTACTGGCCTGTAACGTTGTGTTCGTCGCAGTACATGTCGTTCCATCCGCAGTTGTAGCCGGTGAGGTAATGGTAGTCGGTCTCTTCGGCATTAAGCGTCAGATATTTCACATATCCCGACGGCAGATATATACCATTTTGTCCCTCTTTTATAAAGAGCCCGTTGGTAACGAGTTCGGGATAATACGTGGAAAGGTCCATACGTATTCTTTGGTTGAGAGCCTTTCCGGAAACATCGTTGCTGTAAACAAGGACATCGTCAATGGGATAGTAGAAGCCATTGAGAGCGTTATTGTCGAAATCACCGTTGTTTGACTTTATGCCGATTCCCGGAATCTGCACGGAAGTTTCGGAATAGGTGTCGCGGTCATACGTAGAATACCTGTTTAGACGTATGCCGTCGGTAGTAGGTCCTTCGGTCATCTTTATCATGCGGCGATGGGGCGAACTCATCGTTTCCCAGAAATTGTCGCAATTGATAGAGAGTCGCGTGGCATTCTTGTACGAATATCCGTATTCTGTGCGGTGCACCACAAGCCAGTTGAACGGCACACGTGCGGGCAACAGATGGTAAGCAACAAACTCGTTTACGGCATTGGTGCTGTCGGTAAGCGCTTCTGCCCTTGCCTGAGGATAGGCCTCGGCGCATTTCTGCTTTATCTGCTCCATTATTCTTTCACCGTTTGTAACCACACCGGCTTCCACTACAGGCATTTCGATGCCCCACTTCTCGTGGAACACGCTGTCGGTTTCAAGCAGTACGGTATATCCTATGTATCTGTGCTGCGGGATAATATCGCTCCAGTTAGGCTCGCCGGTGTATTTCTCAGGCAAATCGCGCTTCTCATATTCCTCGTCACGATACTCAATAAGTTTGTCAGACCATCCCGTTTGCTGCAGCAGCATCGAGAAAATCTTGGTATTCGATGCATTCTCTATCAAATTGCAGATATAAGCATTGGAAAGCAACACCACGCGGTTTACCATATGTATATATCCGTTTTCGAGTTCGTGGTCAGGCGATATCACCACTGCATCACCGTTGATTTGTGTAACGGCACTGCCGTTGATAGTATCGAAACGCACAGTCATGTAACGGTCATCGGCATTGGTGATGGGCATGGTACCTTCATTGAAATCGGCCATGCGATAGGCATCCCCGTCCTTGCTGTCGAGAATACTGCATCTCACGATACGTTCGGCCACCGAGTCTTCAATTTGCTCTACGGGAAAATCGGTCTGGTTGTAAATTGAGTCGAGAAGATGGTGCATCGCATCATCGGTAGGCGCAAACACTGTGTAGTTTCCGCGCGCCGACAAAAGATCGGCAAACGTAGACTTCGACTTTTCGCTGAGTTTCACCTTGCGCAACACGTATGAATACAACTTGAAACTGTCGCTCTTTTCAAGGTATCCTGTAATCATGTCACCGGTAAAGGTGTAGATGTTCGAATCGTCAACATTGTCCGAACAACTCACAAATGGGAGAGCCAATGCCATCAGCATCAAACCTCCGATAATTCGCGTTAAAGCTTTCATTATGATGTTTTTATATTTTCCTTTTCATGAGCCCGACATTCCCCGCCTTTTCAAACTGGGAATAAAGACCCCCAACACTAGTTATCAATGGATTATTGATATAGTTCTTTTCGGTTACAAATATATATGTTTTTTAAAAAACGCACATCGTCCATGCAGTAATTTTAATGCAAGTTTTTCTTCAAGTTATAATTTTGCCGCGAAACGGCCCTGTTTTGCGCAGTTTTTTACGCGCAAAACAACGAAAACCCCGCCGCAAAACTGCAGCAGGGCTCTTCGTCTTGTTCTTGCAACCTTATTTGAGTTTAGCCAAAGCTTCGGCTATGCGCTGCATTGCCTTGCGGATATTGTCTTCGCTGGTGGCGTAGCTCATGCGGAAATATCCCGGTGCACCAAAAGCATCGCCGCTGACAGTTGCCACATGTGCTTCTTCAAGCAGATAGAGCGCCATATCGTTGGAATCGTTGACAACGCGGTCGCCGCATTTCTTGCCGAAGTAGCTTTCGCATCTTGGGAAGAGGTAGAAGGCTCCGTCGGGATTATTTGCCTCAAGTCCGGGGATTTCGTTCGTGAGCGAAACTATCAGGTCCTTGCGGCGCTGGAAAGCCTGGCGCATTTCCTCAACGCAGCCCTGCGAAGAATTGAATGCGGCTGCAGCAGCCATCTGGCTCACCGAACACGGGCCGCTGGTATATTGTCCCTGCAGTTTGCTGCACGCTTTTATCACCCATTCTTCACCTGCGGCAAATCCTATTCTCCATCCTGTCATGGCATAAGCTTTCGAAACTCCGTTGATGATTACGGTACGTTCCTTCATGCCGGGCACCTGTGCCATGCTTGCATGTTTGCCTACGTAGTTGATGTGTTCGTAGATTTCGTCGGATACAACCATAACCCTTTCGTGCTTGAGCAATACTTGTGCAAGAGCTTCGAGTTCGGCATAAGTATAAACCGAGCCAGTCGGATTGCTTGGCGAGCAAAGGATAAGTACGCGGGTATGGGGAGTGATTGCCGCTTCGAGCTGCTGCGGAGTCATCTTGAAGTTCTGCTCCATGCCAGTAGCAACTGTCACGGGTGTTGCGTTGGCTATTTTGGCCATCTGTGTATAGCTAACCCAATACGGAGCCGGGATTATCACTTCGTCGCCTTCGCCGGCAAGCGACATCACAACGTTGCACACGCTTTGCTTGGCACCGTTGGAGCAGATTATCTGCGAAGGAAAATAGTCGAGCCCGTTTTCGTTCTTGAGCTTGCGGCAAATGGCTTCACGCAACATGGGGTATCCCGGTACGGGCGAATAGCGAGAGTAGTTGTCATCGATAGCCTTCTTCGCGGCGTCTTTGATATGTTCGGGAGTATTGAAATCTGGTTCGCCGACGCTAAGGTTCACAACGTCGACACCGCTCGCCTTGAGTTCGGCGCTCTTTTGCGACATCAAAAGGGTAGCCGATGGCGAAAGCCGGTTGAGGCATGCTGAAAGTTCGTTCATATATATAAATGTATTTGTTCGTTGGTGTTATGCTGTCAATTGTCTCCGCGTCCAAAGATGCGCAGAATATAGAGGAACAAGTTTATAAAGTCGAGATAAAGCGAAAGGCTTCCGAGGAGAGCCAGTTTTTGCGTCTGCCCGTTCACCTCGTCGCCGTATTCCATGAGCATAAGTTTAATCTTTTGCGTGTCGTATGCAGTGAGTCCCACAAACAGCAGCACGCCGACGTAGGTAATAATCCAATAGAGCACACTGTTGGCCCAAAATATATTAACGACGCTTGCAATTATAAGGCCAACCAAGGCCATCATAAAGAAGGAGCTGAAAGAAGTGAGGTCTTTCTTTGTAGTCAGTCCAATGAGGGCCATTGCTCCGAACATTCCCGCTGTCACGAAAAACGCGCCGGCTATCGAACTCATGGTGAAGGCCAAAAATATAAATGACATGGTAATGCCATTGAGCACGGAATAGCCCACGAACATAATGCCGGCCGTAGCAAACGACATTTTATTTATTCTTGCCGAAAGTATGAGTACCAGAGCGATTTGGGCGATGAAAAGCCCCCATATCATTCCCTTCGAACTGAACACAGCCTGCAAAAGCCCAGGATTCGAGGCCACGTAGTATGCGGTAAGTCCAGTTACGGTAAGCGCCAGGGCCATCCAGAGGAACACCTTGCGCATCAGCACGCGGTAGACACTCTGAGCTCTTTCGAGTACAGGATTTGCAAAATTGATTTCTCTTTCCATAATTGTCAATATTTTGTGGTTTTTATTTCTTGAAATGCAGCGTATGCCCCATGCGTTCCTTCTTGGTGCGCAGATAGCGCTCGTTGTATTTGTTGGGCTGTATTTCGATTGGAACATTCTCCACGATTTCCAGTCCGTATGCTTCAAGCCCCACGCGCTTCACGGGGTTGTTGGTGAGTAGGCGCATCTTCTGCACTCCCAGCTGACTGAGAATCTGCGCGCCAACGCCGTAGTCGCGCTCGTCAGGATCATAACCCAAATGGATATTTGCGTCAACGGTGTCATAACCTTCTTCCTGCAATTTGTATGCCGCAATTTTTGCCATGAGCCCTATACCACGCCCTTCTTGGTTGAGATAGAGCAAAACTCCTTTGCCCTCGTTCTCGATGGCGCGCATGGCGCTGTGAAGCTGTTCGCCGCAATCACACCGTTTCGAGCCGAAGATGTCTCCGGTTGCACACGAGGAATGCACTCTGACGAGCACCGGTTCGCCCGGCTGCCAATTGCCTTTTATAAGGGCCACGTGCTCTTT
Organism: Bacteroidaceae bacterium; assembly: GCA_963625145.1. Taxonomy (GTDB): domain Bacteria; phylum Bacteroidota; class Bacteroidia; order Bacteroidales; family Bacteroidaceae; genus UBA6398. Next base: position 8,738 of record CAVFSQ010000042.1, read on the forward strand.
GCCGTTGTTGGTCTGGCGGAAAGGAATAAGGCGGAAATGACCGTATTCGGTAGGCATGTCAACTTCTTCGCCCTTTTCGACAAACGTATCGGTCTTTATGCGATATTCGATAAGGTCTTTAATAGTAAGGATGTGAAGCCCCCATTTTTCTGCCTTCTCGATAAGTTGCGGCATGCGGGCCATGGTGCCATCTTCGTTGAGGATTTCGATAAGCGCTGCTGCAGGCTGCATGCCACAAAGACGCGTCAAGTCGATTGCAGCTTCTGTATGCCCTGCACGACGGAGCACACCGTTATCCTGTGCATAGAGCGGGCAAATATGTCCAGGCTTGCCGAAGGTTTCGGAAGTGGATTCGGGATCGGCCAGAGCGCGTATAGTAGCGGCACGGTCGTGGGCACTCACCCCAGTGGTGCATCCTTCAAGTTTGTCAACAGTCACCGTAAAAGGAGTACCAAGCAAGCTGGTGTTGTTTTCGGCCTGACGCGGCAAACCGAGTTGGCGGCACCGCGAAATGGTTATCGGGGCACACAATACGCCACGGCCGTTCTTGAG
>CAVFSQ010000043.1:0-9270 GCA_963625145.1 Bacteroidaceae bacterium
TGCCGTGGCCGGAGCCAACGCCACGCAGTTTCGCGGCAACCACTTCGGACTGCTCAAGTACGTGTCCGATGCCGGACAGGTGCAGAACTTCACCGGGCACAAATACTACGACTCCGACGCCCGCAAGGATGACTACTCGGCTTTCGCCAAGGCCACCTACCACGCCACTTCATGGCTCGATGTCTTCGGCGACGTGCAGTACCGCCACGTGTACTACAAGACTTCGGGCCTCAACGACCGCTACTACAGCAGCGACGGAGGCAAGCAGATGCTCGACATTCACAAGAACTACGACTTCGTGAACCCCAAGGCCGGCATCACTTTCCACAGCGGAGCCCACAGGGCCTTCGCCTCGGTGGCCTATGCCAGCCGCGAGCCCGAACGCAACAACTTCACCGACAACGGCTCGTATCCAGCTCCCAGCCCCGAGCGTCTCGTTGACTTCGAACTCGGCTACAGCTACGACGGCGGCAACTGGCACGCGTCGGCAGGGCTCTACCGCATGAACTACCACGACCAGTTCGTGCAGACCGGCCAGAAGAGCGATATCGGCGAGGACCTCACCACCAACGTCGACAAGAGCTACCGTCAGGGTGTGGAAATCTCGGCCGACTGGAGCCCCGTGCGCTGGTTTACGGTAGCAGGCAACGCCGCGCTCTCGCAAAACAAGATCGAGGACTTCACCGAGTATGTCGACAATTGGGACGGCGACGCCGTGACACGCCACTACGGCAAGTCGACACTCGCCTTCTCGCCTGCAGCAGTGCTCAACGGCTTTGCCGCATTCTCGCACAAGGGTTTCGAGGCTGTGTGGCACACCAACTTCGTGAGCCGCCAGTACCTCGACAACAGCGAATGCCGCCAGCGCTCGCTGCCGTGCTACTCGCAGAGCGACCTGCGCTTCAACTACTCGTTCAGCCCCAAGGGCATGAACCTCGGCGTGAAGCAGGCAACGTTCGGCCTCACGCTCAACAACCTCTTCAACCGCCACTACGCCGCCAGCGGATGGGTGTACAGCGCCGTGAGCGAAAGCTCGGGCTACGACCTCGACAACCGCTACTGCCAGACGGGATACGTGCCCATGGCTGGCTTCACGGCAATGGCTTCGGTAACTCTGCGCTTCTAAGGCCATGCAGTTTCTCGCGCTTCACTGGCTCGACATCGTCACCACACTGCTGGGGCTTGCCTACCTCGTGCTCGAATACCGCGCCAGCATAGCCCTGTGGATAGTGGGCATAGTGATGCCCGCCATGGACGTGTACCTCTACTACAGCCACGGGCTCTACGGCGATGCAGGCATGGCCGTGTACTACACCGTGGCGGCCGTTTACGGCTATGCCGTGTGGAAGTGGGGCGGAAACCGGAAAGGCAAAGACTGCGTGCAGCCAATAACCCATTTCCCGCGGCGGCGCATTCTGCCCACGGCCGCATTCTTCGCCGTGGCAATGGGGGCTACGTACTTCGTGCTCGCCAACTTCACCGACTCGACCGTGCCGCTGCTCGACAGCTTCACCAACGCCCTCAGCTTCGTGGGCCTCTGGGCACTGGCACGCAAATACGTTGAGCAGTGGGCCGTGTGGATTTTGGTCGATGCCGTGTCGTGCTACCTTTACATGGTGAAGGGCATCCCCTTCAAGGCGGCGCTCTACGGGCTCTATACAGTGATAGCCGTGATGGGGTGGAGAAAATGGCATGCCATGGCGCGCGAAGCAACCACGGCGCCCGAACGCTGAAAGAAAGCAAAAAACATAAGAAACAAAAGGGCAGGGAGAGCCGCGGCTTTCCTTGCCCTTAGTATTATATATTATATTGTATAGGGTGATGGCCGTGCGCGGCTAAACCTTCCCCAATTCGCCCAGATAGCTGTCCTTGAAGCCGAGGAAATAAAGCACGCCGTCGAGCCCGATGTTGCTGATCGACTGCTGCGCGTTGGCTATCACCTTTGGCTTGGCGTGGAAGGCTATGCCCAGTCCGGCTTCCGTAATCATGGGAAGGTCGTTGGCTCCGTCGCCCACGGCAATGGTCTGCGCAAGGTTGATTTTCTCAACCTGGGCAATGAGCCGCAGCAGTTCGGCCTTGCGCGTTCCGTCCACAATCTCGCCCACATAGCGCCCCGTTAGCTTGCCGTCGGTGCCAATCTCAAGCTCGTTGGCGTATACATAGTCTATATTGTATTTCCGCTGCAGGTATTCGCCGAAGAAAGTGAATCCGCCGCTGAGGATGGCAATCTTGTAGCCGCATTTCTTGAGCACCGACATTAGGCGGTCGGTGCCTTCGGTGATGGACAAGTGCGCGGCAATGTCTTCCATCACTTTCACGTCGAGCCCCTTGAGCAGCGCCACCCTTTGCGCGAAGCTTTCCTTGAAGTCAATCTCCCCGCGCATGGCCCTTGCGGTGATTTCGGCAACTTCGCGCCCCACGCCGTTGCGCTTTGCCAGTTCGTCGATGCATTCGGCCTGAATCAGCGTGCTGTCCATGTCGAAGCAGATGAGGCGGCGCATGCGGCGGTACATGTCGTCGGTCTGGAACGAGAAATCTATGCCGAAGCGCGAAGCCAGTTCCATCATTTCGCGCTGCATGTCGGCAAAGCTGCGAGGTGTGCCGCGCAGCGAAAACTCGATGCACGCGCGCGCATTGGGCCTAGGGTGCACAATGCTCATGCGCCCGGTGAGCCTCAGTATGGAGTCGATGTTCAGCCCCTGTGCGGCAATCACCTTGGCTGCCGCCGAAATCTGCCGCGCCGTGAGACTGCGCCCTATCACCGTGAGGATGTAGCGGTTTTTGCCCTGCTGGCCTACCCAGGCCTCGTATTCGTCGTCGCCCACAGGCTCGAAGCCTATCTGCACGTTCAGTTCGGAAGCCTTGAAAAGCAGTTCCTTCATTACCTGGCCGGCAGACACGTCGTCTATGCGTATCAGAATGCCGAGCGAGAGGGTGCTGTGGATGTCGGCCTGGCCGATGTCGAGGATATTGGCGCCGTAGCGAGCAAGGATTTCCATTACCGAAGCCGTGAGTCCCGGACGGTCTTTGCCTGTTATGCGTATGAGGATCTGCTCCTCTTTTTTCTCGGTGGTAAGCATGATGTTTTCGAAATAAATGCGAATATAGGCAAATTTTCGGTAAGGAAAGCCCGAAAGTGGCCGCCGGTTGGGAGCGAACGGGAAAAAATTCGTACTTTTGGCGAAATAATGCGTAAAGCGCCAAATTATAGAGACAAAATAACGGCCTGCAGATGGAACTGATAGTCGACATCGGAAACTCTTCGGCAAAGATTGCAATATTCAAAGGCAGCAAGGTGGTGTTTCACGACACGTGCCGCAACGACTACCTCAAGCCGCTCGATGACATACTGGAAAACTTTCCCGTGAGCAGCAGCATAGTGTCGACCGTGGCCGGGCTGAAAGGAAAGGTGGGGCCGCAGCTCAGGGCCGCAGGGCTTCCCACGGTGCTGCTCAACGACGCCACAACTCCCGAGTTCAACAAACTCTACGGCCTGCCGTCGACGATGGGAAGCGACCGCCTCGGGGCCATAGTGGCAGCCGTCACGAAATTTCCCGACCGCAACATCCTGGTCATCGACAACGGCAGCTGCATCACATACGAGTTCATAGCCTCGAGCGGAAAGTACCTCGGCGGAAACATCTCGCCGGGCATTTACATGAGGCTGCAGGCAATGCATACGTGGACTTCGCTGCTGCCCATTGTCGACATCGACGGCCCAATGCCCGAAATTGGCTACGACACCTACACCGCCATGCGCTCGGGAGCCGTGAGTGGCGTAAACCACGAAGTGGAAGGATACATAAGGCATACGCTGGCAACGTACCCCGACCTTGTGGCAATAATAACCGGAGGGGCCGAAACCGAAATATCGGTGAAAGGCGCCGAAATAATCTACGACAAATACCTCGTGTTTGAAGGCCTACGCGAAATTTTGCTCAGGGCACAGCGCGAAAACCCCTACAACAGTCTACAACCATAATCAGTATATGAACAAAACAATGAAAATATACGGCACGCTGCTGGCTGCGGCAATGGCTGCAATGCCGGCGGGCTCCGCAGCGCAGAACACCACCAACTCTCCGTATTCGCGCTACGGATACGGAGTGCTCAGTGACCGCTCGCAGGGATTCAACAAGGCTATGGCCGGCGTGGCGCAGGGATTCCGCGACGCCACGATGGTAAACAGCCAGAACCCTGCTTCCTACTCGGCTGTCGACTCGCTGACGCTGCTCTTCGACGTGGGCGTGTCGATGCAGTTTGCCAACTTCAAGCAAGGCAGCCTCAAGACCAATGCCTACAACTCGTCGCTCGACTACATCAACGCGCAGTTCCGCGCATGGCGCAACGTGGGCATGTCGCTGGGACTGCTGCCCCTCAGTTCAATAGGCTACAGTTTCAAGAACAAGCAGACGCTCGACGACATTGACGGCAGCGGCGAAAAAACCGAAAACACTACCTACAGCGGCGACGGCGGACTGCACGAACTCTATCTCGGTGCGGGATGGCGCATGTTCAAGAACTTCTCGTTGGGTGCCAACGTGGGCTTCGTGTGGGGCGACTATTCCCATACCATACAGGCTGTGTTCAGCGACAACAACGTATACCAGTACCGCCGTGCCTACACTGCCGACGTCGCTACCTACAAGATTGACTTCGGCGCACAATACAACACTCTGGCTTCGAAAAAGGACATGCTTACCTTCGGCGCAACCTACAGTCTGGGCCACGGCATCGATTCTAAGGCAAAATTCATAAGCCAGGTGGCCAACAGCACAGGCTCGGTGTCGACCGGCGATACGGTGACAGTTAACAACGCCTTCGAATTGCCCCACAGCGTCAGCGCCGGAGTGATGTGGAACCACAACGACAAATGGAAAGTGGGGCTCGACTATTCGCTCGAGCTTTGGAAAAACGCCAAATTCCCGCAGCTTTCCACGCAAGACGGCACCAATATGTACGCATCCTCTACTGGAGCGTTCAACAACCGCCACCGCATCGCCCTCGGAGCCGAGTATCTGCCCAACACCCTCGGCGTGAAATACCGCGACCACATACGCTACCGCGCCGGTGTGAGCTACGGCAATTCCTACGTCAAGGCAAACTCGCAGGATGCCGCCCGCGACATTCTTGTTACCGCCGGCGTGGGGCTTCCCATTGCAAATATAATAAACAACCGCTCGGTGCTCAACGTCTCGGCACAATGGGAAAACATCAAGCCTAAAGGCCCCGGCTCGATAACCGAAAACTACGTGCGCATCTGCATAGGCATCACCTTCAACGAGAGCTGGTTCCAAAAATGGAAATTCAAGTAAGGCATCTTCTCGGAATTGCCTTGGCGGCAGCCCTTGCCGCGGCATGCGACCACAGCGAGAAACCTACGCTTCCGGCGCTCAAAAACCGCGAAAAGATACCCATAATGTCTACGCGTGGCGTTTCGAAGCTTATCTCCGACTCGGGAGTGATAAAGTATAAAATCATCGCCGAAACGTGGCAGGTTTTCGATCGCACAAAACCGCAGAAGCAAACTTTCCCCGACGGCATCTTCATGATAAAATACGATGCGCGTTTCAACGTGGAAATGTATCTCACTGCCGACACCGCATACTGGTACGACCAGAACCTGTGGGAGTTGCGCGGGCGTGTGGAAATGCAGAAAAGCAACGGCACGTCGTGCCACACCGAAGAGCTGTTTTGGGACATGGGCAAGCACGAAATCTACTCAAACCGCTTCGTGAGCCTCGTGACGCCGCAGCAGGATTTGCGCGGAACAGGCTTCCGCTCCGACGAAGAGCTGTCGAAATACGAAGTAATCAACTCGGCAGGCTCCTTCCCCGTGCCCGAAGAAAAGAAGCAGGAAGACACCGTGGTGCGCCAGCCCGACATACCGGGAGGAAACGCGCAGGTGCCAATAGCTTCAAAGCCAGCCGACACAACACCGACGGCTGCAAAATAGGCGCAGCAGTTTGCTTCGCCCCGAAAACCAAGTCTGTTGCAGTAAAAATATGTAGGTTGTAGTTTTTGCTGTATGCTTGAATAATAGACTTTAAGCAGGATTGGAAATCAATAAGTTGTGTTGTTGCCCAAAACGGCCGGCACTGCCGCTTGGCGTTTACGGCCTTTCTAGACTGGCAGAAACAAGTAGTAGCGGTTTGGCGGTGTCAATAAAAACGAAATATATGGTGACACAAACGCCAAACCACTAAACCTCCACCTTTATTTCTTGAAATAGCGGTTGAATAAGCCTTGGAAACCGGCTCCGTGACGGGCCTCGTCCTTGGCCATCTCATGGACGGAATCGTGTATGGCGTCGAGATTCAGTTGCTTTGCCATCTTGGCGATGTCCATCTTGCCCTTGCAGGCTCCTTCTTCCGCCAACATGCGCTTCTCTACATTTGTTTTGGTGTCCCACACCACTTCTCCTAGCATCTCCGCAAAGCGTGCCGCATGCTCCGCCTCTTCCGCCGCATAACGTTTGAAGGCTTCCGCTATCTCTGGATAGCCTTCTCGGTCTGCCTGGCGGCTCATGGCAAGATACATGCCCACTTCAGTACACTCGCCCATGAAATGATCCTTCAGTCCCTGGCGTACAAAGTCGCCGTCTGCGCCTGAAGGAATGGCATCTGCAATACCTAGTTCATGTTCTGTTACAAACTGAAGGCCCTTGCCTTCTTCCAACTTTTTAAACTTCTCTCCGGGAACTTTGCACTGCGGGCAGCGTTCAGGGGGAGTTGCTCCCTCGTGCACGTATCCGCAAACCGGACAAATCCATTTTGCCATAACTTTGAACAATTAATAAGGTTAATACTCGCATTGCTGCGCTACAAATATATTGACAATTCCAACGATACGGAACGGACTTCATTTTTATTGTTTTTCATTAACTGTTTTTTGTGTTCGCGTGTAGCCATGCGCGGTCGCTCGGCACCGGAGGCGCTTGTAAAGGAAACGGTATGTTTTTGCAGATATACAGAAATTCCAATCTGCACAAATGAAATGCATACGGAAATACACAATGCTGCGGCTATTACTGAACAGTTGCCGCGAGCCCATATTGCCACAAACAAAAATGTAGGTAAAAATGCGCGCAGTTTTTACTGATTTTTATATCTTTGCATGTATTTCAAAATCAATATAACCGATGACGCGAGGGCGAAAAGGCATGGAGGTGCAGTTAAGTTCTTGCAAATCAACAACCGAAATGAAAAATAATATATAATGGCAGCAATTCAAACTATCAGAAAATGGAGCGTAGCCCTATTGGTGATAATAGGCATCGGTCTTTTCTCATTCATCGCGGAAGACTTTTTCCGTGTATTCGACACACTTTTCGGCGAAGACAAACGCCATGTAGGTCAGGTTTACGGTGAAAAACTTGCAATCAACGACTATCAGACGATGATTGACGAATACACCGAAGCCATGAAATTCACCCGCGGCGAAAGTTCGCTCAGCGACGAGGAGCAGAACCGCCTGAAAGACCAGGTGTGGCAAAACTTCGTAACCGAAAGCATGGTGAAGCACGAGGCTGAAAAACTGGGCCTCACCGTTACCGATGCCGAGCTTAACAATGTACTCACGGCCGGCACCAACCAGATGCTTATGTCTACGCCGTTCGTAAACAAGCAGACCGGCCGTTTCGACGCAGCACAGCTGAAGCAGTTCCTCGAGCAGTACGACCAAATGCTTGCAAAGCCCGACCAGGTGCCGCAGGAATATCTCGAATACTACCAGCGCCTTTACAAATACTGGGGCTTCATCGAGAAAACTCTTCGCACATCGTTGCTCAACGACAAATATCAGTCTCTCATCGGCCGCTGCATCCTTTCGAATCCAGTTTCTGCAAAACTCGCCTACGAAGGTGTGGCTTCGAAAACCACTGCCGCTGTAGCTTCGGTGCCCTACACTTCTGTGCCCGACACCGAGGTGAAGGTTAGCGACGAGGAAATCAACAAGCAGTATGCTAAATACAAGGAAATGTTCCGTCAGTTCAACGAAAGCCGCGACATCAAGTTCATCAGCGTTCAGGTAAAGGCTTCGCAGGCCGACAAAGACGCTCTCTTGAAGGAAATGCAGGGCTATGCAAAGGAATTTGCCGATAACGAAAACATCGCGTCAACTGTAAACCAAAGCAGCTCGCTCGTGCCTTATTCGGGAATGGCGGTTTCAAAGGAAGTATATCCCAACGACATACAGAAGCAAATCGACTCGCTTGGTGTGGGTGTGGTAAAAGGCCCCTATTTCAACGCAGCCGACAATACCCAAAACATACTCAAGCTCATCGGCACCGAAGAACTCCCCGACTCTGTGGAATACCGTGCCATCAATTGCGCCAATACATCGCTCGAAGCTGCGCAGGCTACTGCCGACAGCGTGATAAAGGCTGTGGCCGGCGGCGCGAAGTTCGAGGATGTGGCAAAGAAGTACAAGCAGAACGGACAGAGCACATGGCTTGTGGCCAACCAGTATGAAGGCCAGACTATGGATGCCGACAACGCAAACTTCGTGAAGACAATCACAACAAGCGCTGCGGGCACTCTGCAGAAAATTGAATTCGCGCAGAATGCCGTAGTAGTGCAGATCATCAAGCGCGGAGCCTTGAAGAAGAAATACAATCTCGCAGTAATCAAGCGCAGCGTTGACTTCAGCAAGGAAACCTATTCAAAGGAATACAACAAGTTCAGCCACTTCATAGCTTCGAATTCCACTTTCGATAAGATGGAAGCCAATGCAGTCAAGAGCGGCTATACTGTTCAGCAGCGCAAGGATCAGTTCAGCAACGAGCACTACGTGGCCGGCATTCCGGGCACAAAAGACGCTTTGCGCTGGCTCTTCGAGGCTAAGGAAGGCGATATGTCGCAGCTTTACGAATGCGGCAACAACGACAACATGCTCATTATGTACGTAACCAAGACGCACAAGGCCGGCTATCGTCCTGCCGACGACCCCGACGTGAAGAACATGCTTACACAGATTGTGCTCCGCGACAAGAAAGCCGAAAAGATTATGGCACAGCTCAAGGGCAAGTCGCTGCAGCAGGTTCTCGCAATGCCTTCGGCTTCTGCCGATACCCTTAAGGACATCACTTCGGCAACTCCCGCTTTCATAGCTTCTACCGGCGGCAACGAGGCAGTTCTCGCAGGCGGCGTATGCTATGGTAAGGAAGGCAAGAGCTATGGACCTGTAAAGGGCAATAACGGCGTTTACATGTTCGAGATTACGGGCCGCACCAAGACCGACGAGAAATTCGATGCAAAGAACTATCAGCAG
>CAVFSQ010000044.1:0-2523 GCA_963625145.1 Bacteroidaceae bacterium
TCTTTACCACGCGGTAGGGTGACTCGTAGAACACCATGGTGCGCTCTTCGTCGGCAAGCGCCGCAATGCGAGTGGTTCTGCCCTTCTTCTGTGGCAGAAACCCTTCGAAAGCGAACCGTTCGCACGGCAACGCACTGTCGACTATTGCGGGCACGAATGCCGTTGCGCCAGGCAGACACTGCACCGTCACGCCACGCTCGGCGCAGGCGCGCACCAGCATATAGCCCGGATCGCTCACAGCGGGTGTTCCCGCGTCCGAAACAAGTGCCATAGTCTCGCCAGCGGCCATGCGTACAGCAAAAGCCTTAGCAGTCTGGTGTTCGTTGAACTTATGGTGAGCGCAAAGATGCGCATTTATACCATAGTGCTTAAGCAGCATGCCCGAAGTGCGCGTATCCTCGGCCAGCACCAGGTCTACACTCTTCAGCACGCTAAGCGCGCGGGCGGTAATGTCTTCGAGGTTGCCCACAGGAGTGGGCACTACATAGAGCGTTCCCATGATGCAAAGATATGTATTTTCAGGCTATCAGTGAAAATGTTTCGCTTTTTATAGGCATAACATGCCTAAGCTTGCTTCCTTTGCGACTGCTTCAAAGACAGCCACAGCCTTTTATTCCGGCTTACTGATGCGGCCGTCACGATAATACTTCCCTATAAATACAGTACTTTGCGCAAAGTATTCTACCGCAAGCATTATCCGAATCAACGAAAAACGTAACTTTGCCCCAACACTAAAAGCTACAAACATGAAACGTACTATTTTTATGATTGCCGCCGTGGCATTTACTGCCATGTCGATTGCAGCCTGCACCGCAAAAAAAGCTAACGATACCGCCCCAAACGGCCAGAACAAAGTGCTGGTAGCGTATTTCTCGGCTACAGGCACGACTGCCGGCGTAGCGAAAATGATTGCAAAGGCAAGCAAGGGCGAACTTTACGAAATCACTCCGCGTGAGAAGTATTCCAACAACGACCTCGACTGGACCAACCCAAATTCGCGCTGCTGCCGCGAGAACGACAATCCCAACTCGCGCCCTGCAATTGCGGGCAAAAAGCTGCGCCCCGAAGACTATAGCGTGATATTCCTCGGTTTCCCAAACTGGTGGAACGGTGCGCCGCGCATTGTGAACACCTTCATTGAAACCTACGGACTAAAAGGCAAAACCGTCATCACGTTCATGACATCGGGAGGCAGCGGCATTGAGAATGCCGAGAAAACACTGGGAGAACTCTACCCCGAAGTAAAGTGGAAGACTGGGCGATTGCTCAATTCGGCATCCCAGGCCGACATAAACGCATGGGTAAAGAAAGTGCTCAAATAAAAAGCAACCGGCACACATAAAAAGCAACCGTGGATTTTCGAAACTTCTTCGGTTGCTTTTTTCGTTTTTCAGCTACCGCAACAAAAAAATCAAACCTTTTTGTAGTTTATTGCCAACAGGCGCGTTTATATAGTAAAAACGTCACGAAACAGAAAACCAAACACGAATGGACACAACGGAACAGGAATTCAAAAGACTCGTGGAAGAGAACAAAGACACCGTCTACACGGTGTGCTACATGTTCTCGAACGACAGCGACGAAGTGGCCGACCTTTTTCAGGAGTCACTCATCAACCTATGGAAAGGCATGCGCTGCCTCGAACGGCAAAACGTGCGCGGCTGGGTGTACCGCGTATGCCTCAACACCTGCATCACGCAAGAGCGCCGGAAGAAACGGCGTGCGAATGCCGAACTGTCAATGGATATCACGCCGTTTGACAACGACGACGCCCCCACGCAGCAAGTGCGCATGCTGCACACACGCATCGCCCGCCTGCAGCCGTTCGACCGCGCCATTGTACTCCTGTGGCTGGAAGACCTCAGTTATGACGAAATCGGACTGATTTTGGGGATAACCGCCAAAAACGTCTCCGTGCGCCTTGTACGAATCAAAGAAAAACTGAAAAGCATGAACAATCTTTAAAACCTGAAGTATTATGAACGAAAACAACACATTCAATGCCGGCACAGAAATGGAACAAATGCGCCACGAACTGAACAACTTCAAAAGCATCCTTAAGCAACAACGCATAGTAAATGCAAACATCATGCGCCGCGCAATGCAGAACGACTGGGCAAAAGAGCGCCACACCCCTATTCTTGTAACCATGTTGTCGCTGCTGTCGCTGCCTGCCCTGATATTCACCACATGCAGTTCGGGCATATTCCCCTTGTGGTTTCTGATACTGACTATCGCAATAGAACTTGCAAGCATTGCCTGCTCGGCATACTGCGTAAAGCGGTACGTAAGCGGTGACACGATGAACGGGAACGTCACCGCTGTAGCCGAAAACCTGGCGAAATACAAGCGCATGTGCAACAGGTGGACTGTTTATGTGGCAATCCCCGTGCTCACGGCATGGCTCGCAATAGCCTTCCGGTTCATGGCAGAGAGCGCCGGTGAACACGCACGCGGAATGATTGTAGGCGGAATAGTGGGGCTGGCAGTGGGAAGCGCCTTGGGTATTCTGCACTGCCGCGA
>CAVFSQ010000044.1:2533-9141 GCA_963625145.1 Bacteroidaceae bacterium
CTCGCATAGCTCTTCACCGTTGAACTGACGGGCGTTGGACGAGGATTCTCCGGAATTTTCCTTTAGCGCCCGTCGTTGCGCTTCACGCGCAATCCGATGGAAAGAATTCCCGGCAGCACCTCGCGGCGCATAATGTGGCGCACGGTGAAGACGGCACTCTGCCCCTGCGACATTGCGACTTCGAATGCATGGAAATTATAGTGGCTTCCCGCCGCCCCTGTCGTGGGACGCGAGCCTTGGCTGTTGACGAACGTGCACGCCAAGGTGTCGGTAAATGCAGTGTCGGGATTTGCAAGCTGCACATCAACGGCAAGCCATAGCCTTTGATACGGATATAGATTTGAGATACGCACGCCTACATCTGTAGTATAAACTCCGCCCAGCTCCACCGAGTCAACAGTAAACTGAAGCATCTCGCTCTGTTCCCATCCTGCCGCGGCGACATCGCGGTACTGATGCAGCAACGTGGAGCGGTGGCACGCAGAACAAAGCACTGCCACGGCAAAAACTATTGCCGCCTCAAGCCTTTTCGCCTTCATTTTTACGGTTGCCGCGGCTCTCGTTCCTACGTTCGTTTCCGCGTCCTTGTACCTGACGGGGATTGCGCTTGTCAGGCCGTGGCTTGCGGCGCCCCGATCGGCGCGACTTTGCCTTGTCGAAACGGGTGAGACTGTCCTGCCCTGCCAAATCGGCAGTCATTGCAGAAGCTGCGGCTTCGCCTTCGTCAAGACGGTCGGGCTTCTCGCCTCGGCGGTTCATGGCCAGCACCTCAAAAGCGCGCTGCGCACTGATGGTCACGAGATTTGAGGCTGTCTGACGGTCGGTGGTATATGTCAGCATGCGGGCCAACGGGTCGCTTTTGAAAAGACAGTAGGTTCCGCTTATGGTGTCGAGAGTAATGTCGCGCCCGGGCATCTTGCGCATAGCTTCGGTATATACCGGCACTTCGTAGTTCATGCAGCATTTCAGTTTGGCGCACTGCCCGGCAAGTTTCTGCGGGTTGAGCGATATGTTCTGCACGCGCGCCGCACCAGTCGACACCGATGCGAAATTCTTCATCCACGTTGCGCAGCAGAGTTCGCGCCCGCACGGGCCGATACCTCCGATACGCCCTGCTTCCTGACGGGCACCGATCTGGCGCATTTCGATTTTCACGCGGAATTCCTCGGCAAACACTTTGATGAGCTGGCGAAAGTCCACGCGCTGGTCGGCAATATAATAGAATATTGCCTTGTTGCCGTCGCCCTGATATTCCACGTCTCCGATTTTCATCTGCAGCTGCAACTGTTTGGCTATTTGCCGCGCGCGTATCATGGTGGAGTGTTCAAGCGCCTTTGCTTCGCGGAACTTTTCAATATCGACTTCACGCACCTTGCGGTAGATGCGGCGTATTTCCGTATCGGGGCGCAGCCCGGCCTTCTTCATCTGCAGCGGCACAAGCGAGCCGGTGAGAGTGACAGTGCCTACATCGTGCCCCGGCGAAGCTTCAACGGCCACCATGTCACCCTTTACAAGCTGCAGGTGGTTGCTGTTGTGGTAGTAGGCCTTGCGCGTATTCTTGAACTGCACTTCCACAAGGTCGGTAGTGTTGTTGTTGCCCGGCACATCGGCCAAGTAGTCGTAGGTATTGAGTTGTTTGTCCTGCGGCCCGACTCCTGCAGTGCAGAGTCCGCGCAGTTTTCCGCATGGCAGGAAATTTTCGTCTTCTATATTGTTGTGCATAATGTCGTTAGTTTACTGTTTCCGTATAAGAATTATGGTTTTTATAGCGAGGTCGAAGAGCACTATGGTTGCATTGGCGTTGCCGGCAATGTCGCGCGAGGCGCGGTCGAATTCGCTTGCAAGGCCTATGACATTGCGCTCGTTGACAAAGCGGGCAAAACGCCTGGAAAATGCCGCTTCCTTACTGTTCATGTAGTTTACTTCGGGCATGTGGAAATTGCTCATGAAATTTTCCCTCACCATACGCAGCGCGTATCCCAAAAAACTTTTCTGGCGTTCCCGACCCCAGGTGGCAATGCCTTCGCTCCATTCGAGAAGGCCCTTTATGTCGCGCCCATATGCCTTGCGCATCAGTGCCACAAACTGTTCGAAAAAGGAGTCGGCGTCACTTGTTGCCTGCAGAATGGCCAGCGCTTCGGCATAGTTGCCTTTCGTGATGCGTGCTATGCGCATTGCCTCGTCACTGTCCAGGGCGTTGTCACGTTCGAGCGCCTCTTTCATGTCGGCCAGTTGTATGGGCGGCACATCTATTCTCTGCATGCGGCTGGCCACAGTAGGCAGAATCTTTTCCGGCTCGTCACTCACCAGCAGAAACACAGTTCCCTTTGGCGGCTCCTCGAATATTTTCAGCATTTTGTTGGCAGTGGTCTCTTCCATCTTTTCGGGTAGCCACACAATCACAACTTTCCGCCCGCCCTCGCTGGAATGCAGGGCAAGTTCCTGCATTATCGACGAAGTTTCGCTGGCATAAATTGTGGGCTGCTGATTTACGCCTTCCATCTCGGCAAGCCACGTTTCAAGCGTGAAATAAGGCGAGCGCCGTATCATGGTTTCCCAATTGCGGTAAAAATGGCTGCAGCTTTTGCCTCCGATTACCGGGAACATGAAATGCATGTCGGGATGCTCGAGTTTGCGGGCTTTCACACACGAAGGGCAACTGCCGCACGCGTCATCGCTACCCGGGCGGCTGCACAGGAGATAAGCGGCATAGGCAAGCGCTATGGCGAACTTGCCGCAGCCTTCAGGGCCGCACAGCAGCATGGCATGAGCCACACGCCCCTCGCTGGCCTGGTGCACAAGCCGGCGGCATGTTTCGCGCTGTCCGACTACCTCGCTGAATTTCATTTCGTGTTATTGCGTTTTAGTATATTTCCTTTGCTATGCGGCGTATGCTTTCGGTAGCCCCCATGGTGTAGAAATGTATGCTGGGCACTCCACGCCTTATAAGTTCGCGGCATTGGGTTATTCCCCATTCCACGCCAAACTGGCGCGCATCGTCGTCGGTGCGGCACTTCGCCGCCTCGCTCACGAACTCCTCGGGGAAATCGCAGCGGAATGTGCGCGGAATGGCAGTGAGTTGCGAAAGTTTCGTGAACGGCTTGATTCCCGGAATGATGGGGACGGAGATTCCCTCGCTGCGCACGGCATCGACAAAGGCAAAGTATTTCGAGTTGTCGAAAAACATCTGTGTCACTCCATAGCCGGCCCCCAGTTCAACCTTCTGCCTGAAGCGTTGCAGGTCGAAGCGCAGGTTCAGCGCCTCTTCGTGCTTCTCGGGGTAGCAGGCCACTCCGTAGCTGAATTTTTCGCCTATGAACTCTATCGCTTCGCCATTAAGGAAACGGCCGTCGTTATAGTCGTTCACCTGCTGCTCCAGCTCGGTGGTATGCTCATGCCCACCCTCGGTGGGGCGGAAGCGCTTGTCGTCCTTACCTTTGTCGCCGCGCAACAGCAACAGGTTGGTTATTCCCAAAAACTGCAGGTCGATAAGCACGTATTCGGTTTCCTCTTTGGTGAATCCGCTGCAAAGAATGTGCGGCACCACGGGAATGCCATATTTGTGCTGTATGGCAGCAGCCACGGCCACGGTGCCGGGCCGGCGCCGCAGACGCTCGGCCTGATACAGCCCGTTTCCAGCTTCGCGAAAATACACTTCGCTGTGGTGGGTGGTGATGTTGATGTATTTCGGGTCGAACTCGCGCAGCGTTTCTATAGTGCGGTTTATGGTGTCGAGCCCCTTGCCCTTGAGCGGAGGCAGCACCTCAAACGAGAACGCCGTGCGGTTGTTGTGGTTTAGCAGTTCGGTGATATTCATGTTGTATGCGTATCAGTGGATGCGTTTTTTGCTTCAGCACCGCGTTTTTGCCGCCGGTGGAGCTTGCCACGCTTGTTCCTGATTCAATATTCCTACAAAAATACGCATTTTCTGCAATTTTCCCCACTGCCGTAGGGTATTTTGAAAGAACGGTTTCATTTTTTAATGGAAGGAATGCCCCGTATATCTGGCGGAAAAAGTATTTTCGTAGTCCGAAAACCCAAACAAACAAAACTTGATATGGAAAAAATAAAAGCAGCAGTGGTAGGATACGGCAATATCGGCCGTTATGTAGTGGAAGCATTGGAAGCCGCTCCCGACTTCGAAATAGCCGGCATAGTGCGCCGCAACCCGTCGGCACCCAAACCTGCCGAAATTGCGCAGTACAAAGTAGTGAAGGACATTGACGAACTGGGAAAGGTTGACGTTGCCATTCTTGCCACCCCGTCGCGCAAAGTCGAAGAAAATGCCAAGCTGTATCTCGCAAAAGGCATATACACCGTCGACAGCTTCGATATACACGCCCAAATACCCGCACTCCGCGATACCCTTGACGAAGTGGCAAAGCAAAACAACTCAGTGAGCATTATCTCGGCCGGATGGGACCCGGGAACCGACAGCATCGTACGTGCCATGCTCCAGGCCATTGCCCCCAAAGGACTTACCTATACAAACTTCGGTCCCGGCATGAGCATGGGGCATACCGTTGCCGTAAAAGCTATTGAAGGCGTGAAGACTGCCCTTTCGATGACCATTCCCATAGGCACCGGACTGCACCGCCGCATGGTATATATCGAACTGGAAGACGGAGCCGACTTCAAGACCGTGGAAAATGCCATAAAGACCGACCCCTATTTCGCAAGCGACGAAACACACGTTACGCAAGTGGCATGCGTTGATGACGTAATCGACATGGGCCACGGTGTAAACCTCACCCGCAAAGGAGTAAGCGGAAAAACACAAAACCAGCTCTTCGAATTCAACATGCGCATCAACAACCCCGCGCTCACAGGTCAGATACTGGTATGCACTGCCCGTGCAGCCATGCGCCAGAAACCGGGATGCTACACGCTTATCGAAATACCGGTAATCGACCTTCTTTACGGCGACCGACGTGAACTTGTGGCCCATTTGGTATAAAGGACACAATTCCAACAAACACATATAGGAGGCAAACACTTTTTACGAAATGTTTGTCTCCTGTCTTCGTTTTTATAGACGCTCATAGGAAGCGTTCAGAAAAGGTGCTTTGCCGTTAAAATTACAATAGACCTTTTTCCGACGGCATGCGCATACAATTTTTGCGTTGTGCGCACAAAAAAACAAAGGATATACAAATTTAGCGTATACCCTTTGGTTTCTGTGATCCGTTTGGGGCTCGAACCCAAGACCCCAACATTAAAAGTGTTGTGCTCTACCAGCTGAGCTAACGGATCGACCTTGTTTTGCCGTTAAGCGAGTGCAAAAGTACAGAGTTATTTTTTACCGGCCAAATTTTCGGGCGACAAATTGTCTTTATTTGTTGTTTCACCCTCTTCGTGCCGGTGCCGTCGGTGCATTTCCCCATCCAGCGGGTCGCCGACAATATAGAGCCGGTAATAGTTAATGATTATCTGCGTGAGCGGAAGCGCCACAATCAGCCCTATGATTCCCAGCAAATAGCCCCATACAGTGAGCGACAAAAGCACCACGGCCGGCCGCAGGCCAAGAATACGGCCCATAATGTGCGGAGTGATTATCGAGTCCTGCAACACCTGCACCACACAATACACTGCCAACACCCCGAGCATCAGCATCCAGAAGTTACGGCCGGTATCAACGGCGCAGAGTATGGCAAGCAACGTGGCCGGCACAAAGCCCAAAAGCTGCACATAGGGTACAAAACTTATCAGTCCTATAAGCACGCCAAGCCCCACAGGCATCGGGAAGCCGATTATCACAAAGCCCACGGAAAAAAGCACGCAGTTGGCCAGCGCCACAAGCGCCTGTCCACGAAAATAGCCACTCATGCCGGCATCTATATCGTCCATGAATCTCTGTGCCATAGCGCGGCTGCCTTTCGGGACGAACCTTATCCACCCGCGCTTTATGCGGTCGAAGTCATTGAGAAGAAATACAAGATAAAGTAAGGCCATTAGCGACGACACGGCACTTATCACCACATTGGCCGTCGACAGCAGCACGCTCCACACCTGCGGCAGCGCATCCTTTATACCTGCAAGCATGTCCTTGCCGCTCAGAAGTTTGTCTATTTGTATCTTGTCGGAATTTTCTTGAATCAGCTTCTGCAGCACTTTCGGAAGGCTGTCGGCAGCCGCACCGCCCGAGAGCCAGGCTACGGCCACGTCCTTGAGGTGCACAAGTTCCCGCCCCATAGCCGGCACATACCACCACAACAGCAGTACCACCGCACCCAGCACCACGGTAAGGGTCACGAAAATACTCAACAGGCGGAAGTGCAGACGGCACTTGTACTGAAAAAACTCTACCAGCGGAAAAAGCATATAAGCCAAAGCCCACGCCGCTACAAAAGGCAAAAGCACCGGACTTAGATAGCATATCAGAAAATAAGCCCCTACCAGCACCGCCACCAGTATCAGACCCCGCACAAAGCGGTCGAAATTAATTTCTTTTCCCAACATATCACTTGTATATAATAATAGTGCGCTTCAAAATTAAAAACATTTTCGCATAATCGAAAAAAGGATGCACCATAAATTGATGCATCCTTTTCGGTGTGGGCGTTGACGGATTCGAACCGCCGACCCTCTGCTTGTAAGGCAGATGCTCT
>CAVFSQ010000045.1:0-7457 GCA_963625145.1 Bacteroidaceae bacterium
ACGTACACTCTGCCGGAACCACATTATGCTGGGTTCCGGCATTTATAATTGTAACGGTAGCGCACGAGTCGCCCAACAAATCAGAATGCCGATGAAACCGAAGATTTTTAATTCTGTCTATGTCTTCAACTGCTTTATACACGGCATTCACGCCTTCATTTCTCGCGGCATGCCCGGCTTTCCCGTGAGCCACAAAATCTATAACCATAAGACCTTTTTCAGCTACTGCGGGCTGCAACCCAGTAGGTTCGCCAACAATGCCGGCACTGATTGGCGGAAACTCGCGCAAAGCCATTTCCACACCGCCTTTTCCCGAAACTTCCTCTTCGGCTGAAGCAGAAAAAACAAGATTGTAAGGCAGGCGCTTGTTGCAAACAGCAATATACGCTTCCAATAATGACACCAAACTGCCTCCATCGTCGTTTGAGCCCAAGCCGTAAAGTTTGCCGTCTTCCTCGGTCGGGGCATAAGGGTCGTGCTTCCAACCGGATGCGACCTTCACTGTGTCGATATGGGCATCAAGAAGCAGTGTGGGGCGACTGTCACTAAAATCCGACGAAACCGAATAGACATTATTACCACAACGATGCATGTCAAGAGATTTTCCTTCGATGAAAGCTGCAATTTTATCTGCCGCCGCGCTTTCGTTGCGGCTCTGCGATGGAATTGCTATAAGTTCCTTCAAAAGGCTTACAGCTTCGTTGGTTGCATTGTTCATATCCGTGCTTATTACCGATGCACAAAATTATAAATTTCCGACAACATTGTTCACCGAAAGCCAGCTTTATGAATTTTCGTTTTTCTTTTCAACATCACTACCGGCATTTGAATTATTCTTACTACATTTGCTGATATTAGCTATAAAACTTATCAATTCATAACAGTATGAAAAAATCAATCGTCCTCTGCGCCTCGATACTAGTAGCACTAAGTGCCGGCGCTCAGAAAAACAAGAAAATCCAGCCCCCTGTTATGGGTTGGAGCAGTTGGAACACACTTGCACTCAACATCAATGAGAAAAACATCTGCGCCAATGCAGATGCCCAAGTTTCATCGGGCCTTCGCGATGCTGGCTACATTTACTGCAACATCGATGACGGCTATATGGGAGGCCGTGACGCTCAGGGGAACATGACTAGTAACGACGAGCTTTTCCCGCACGGAATGAAGTACGTCTCCGAATATATACGCAAAAAAGGCCTTAAGCCCGGTATCTACAACGATGCAGCTGGCAATACATGCGGTTCGGGCAACTTCAAGACACCGGCATTCGGGCAAGGCGTAGGTTTCAATGGCCATGAAGAAGCCGACTGCGACCTTTATTTCAACAAATGGGACTACGATTTCGTAAAGGTTGACTATTGCGGCGCAGCAGGTCTTGGTCTGCAGGAAGAGCCCACATACACAGCCATCGGCAATGCCATAAAAGCCCAAAGTGCAAAACTCGGGCGTAAGATTTCCTACAACATCTGCCGCTGGGCTTACCCTGGCACATGGTGCAAGGATGTGGCTGACTCATGGCGCATAAGCGGCGACATTAACACCAGTTGGGATTCATGGAAATATGTCATCGGCAAAAACAAATATCTCTCGGCATACTGCAGCGACGGCCACTACAACGACATGGACATGCTTGAAATAGGACAAGGCCGTCCGCTCAACGAGGAAGAAGTGCACATGGCCATCTGGTGCATACAAAGTTCCCCACTACTCGTTGGCTGCGACATGACAAAAATTCCCGAAAAGTCGCTTGAACTGATGAAGAACAAGGAACTTATCGACATTAACCAAGATCCCCTCGGCCTTCAAGCTTATATAGTATACCAAAAAGGCAATTCCTCAATTTACGTAAAGGACATCAAAACGCTCAACGGCGACACGCGTGCTGTGGCGCTTCTGAACCTCGGCGATGAACCCGCGACTTTCGATGTTCCCCTCGAAATCATCGACATGACCGGCAAAGCCGTTACCCGCGACCTTATACACCACACTGCAGGCCCCGTACTTGACGGCAAAATTTCGGAAACCGTGCCGGCACGTAGCGTCAAAATGTGGACAGTAAAGGGAAAGCGCATTGAACGTACCGTCTACAACGCCGGAACAGCATACATGCCCGACTTCAACGATCTTGGCGGCAACAAACAAACCATACGCTACACCGAAGATTCTAATGCATCATGCGGCGTGAAGGTAACTTACCTCGGCGGAACCCCGCAAAACGTCATGAAATGGACAAACGTATACTCGGAAAAAGGCGGCACTTACGACATCACCGTAAGCTATGCTTCCGAAGAAAACCGCTATCTGAAAATTACAGTAAACAACGGACAACCCGTAATCTACAAGGACCTCAATACCGGTTCGTACACGAAATACAACACGCTCACAGTGCGCGGCACGCTCAAAAAAGGGAACAACACAATTACACTCGGCTGCGACAACGGCTACGCGCCCGATATCGACGGCATTACAGTCGTAAAGAAATAACCGCGCTGTAGTACAACTTTAAAAGCGGTGGGTTGGAATTCATTCCAACCCACCGCTTCCGTTTCTCTCCCAAAAGGAAACAAAGCCAAATGTTTCTGAAAGCTATATTCCCCGAGGTTTCATCTTTATCCACTTGCCCCGGGCCAAATGCACGAGATACAGAGTGCCCCGCAAACTCAGTTCCACGGCCATGGCAAGCCAAACACCCGGTAAACCGTAACGAGGTGCAAGAACCGCGGCCAGCGAAAGCCTTACAACCCACATGCTGCAAAGGTTTATCACCATAGGTATTTTCGTATCTCCAGCCCCTACACACACGCATGCAGTCACAATAGCCGCAGCAAACATCGGTTCGGCGAAAGCTTCAATCCTCAAAGCCTCGATTCCCAATACGCGGATTTCCTCTACCGGAGTAATGAAACCCAGCATTTCGGGGGCAAACACATACATCAACATTCCCATCACAGCCATTACCGCCATACCTATTCCTACTGTCATTCGGGCAAAACTTTTGCACACATCTATTCTGCCGGCGCCAAGCGACTGTCCGGTTAGTGTCGATGCCGCATCGCCAATGCCATACCCGGGCATATAGCAAAGGCTCTCAACTGTAATGGCAAACGTGTTTGCGGCAATTGCAACATTTCCCAATGGCGCTACAATAAGCGTGCTCACAATTGCCGCCCCGCCCATAAAGATATTCTGCAAAGCAAGCGGTGTGGAAAGCCCTACTGCCTTTCTGATGTAGGCCCTATTCCATAGCAATTGCGAATGACGGTGGCGCAACGACAGGATGCTACTGCGGAAGACGGCGAAATAAGCCGCCGTAAAGGCAGTAACGACCACCGCACTGAGCGTTCCCAAAGCGGCGCCAAGCACCCCAAGATTGCAGATATATATAAACAAATAATTGAAAACCACATCGAGAAGACACATCATTATACTCGTAGCGCCCGGCACAAGCATGTTGCCGCTGCTTTTCAGTGCGTTCGACGAAAGGTTTGAAAGTTGCATGAACGGAAGCGCGAAAGCATAAACCAAAAAATACAGCGAAGCGTCGTGTCTGATCTCTTCGCTGCCACCAAGCAAAGCCGGGAGCGGAAAAGCCACTGCAGCAGCCACAATTGCGATGGCTATACCGAGAGTGCCGGTTGCCGCAAGCCCATGGCGGAAAACATTGCGCGCGCCATTGAAATCCTTGGCGCCTACTTTGTGGGCTATCTGCACCGCAAAACCCATGCTTGCCGCGCTTGTTATACTGCCAAACAACCAGGTCGTGGTTTCTACAAGTCCAATACTCGCCGAAGCCCGTTCTCCTAGATGCCCCACCATCGCTGCGTCAATGTAGAACATCAGCACACTTGTGATTTGGGCAAGAACCGACGGTATGCTGAGAGCTATAATAAGTTTCAGTTTGTCAATACGCGACAAATGCTTTCCATCGCGCATTGCCGCCAACAGAATTTCGCCTTGCCTTAATTTCAACATAGCTGTAAGCGCTTGCCTTTACAAACTGCAAAGTTACAAATAAAAACTGCCTTCCGTTTCCAAGCCCCGACTTACGGTTATCCGCCAAATGGATTAGCGGCGAAGCACCGGCTTTCCGTCTTCAAAAGCAATGGGAATCCACAAATGGCGGCTGTCGTTGAGATGTTTAGGATTCCATATGTCCGCCATAAACAGGAAGTCCGTTCCAAAAGTCTTCTGCAAAGCAGTTGCGGTGAGCGGCAAAATATAAGTTGCCTGGGCTCCGAAGGTCTTGTCGGCCCCTTCGCCGCGACACGGATTGGGAAGCTGTTCCCACGGCCCGAAGATATTGTTTGCCTTGAACAATCTCGCGGCATTTGGAGCCCATCCCGTACAGCCGCTTGTTATCATCCAATACGTTCCGTCTTTCTTGAAAATTGCCGGAGCTTCGTTCTGCCCGCCGGGAGCCACTCTCACAAAACTGCCGTTATGGTGCATGTAGTCGTCGGTGAGTTGTGCAATCTGAATGGTAAGGTTGTCTTCGGACGAATATATATGGTATGCCTTGCCGTCGTCGTCGACGAAAAACTGTCATATCGCGCGACATCTGCCCCGACCTCACGTCTCTCTGGAAAAACATGCCGCGTTCTATCTGTCGGCGCCATTCGGGCGTCCACCACTCTTTCATCTCCTCAAATAGCAGTTGATGCTTCAAATCGGTGGTATCGGGCTTTGAAAAGCCAATGGGGTAAAGTCCGGCGTTTACGCGCGATGACCTTACAAAGGCGAACGGCCCGGCAGGATTGTCGCTGACGGCTATACCGTAACGCGCTGCCGAATAGCCGCGTCCTTTCAATTCGAGATGAAACCACATAACGAATTTTCCGGTTTACGGATTATGCACAACTTTGGGGCGCTCTATAATGCATCCGGCTTCGATGTCGCTGCCTTTCACATCGGAAACCGGCATAACCAGCCCGCGGTCGATCCAGTCCTTAAGATTTTTGGAAGTGTAGCAACTCACGCCCATCGAACTCACGGGCCCACTGTCGGAACGGTTTTCGCCATACCAATAGTACGTGCCCTTGTAAAGCATGATATTCCCGCCGTGGACATTGATATGCACACCGTTGTTGTCTTTCCATACGCCGCCGTCGGAAAGTGCCTGGGCATAGGTTGCAAGCAACACCAGAAGCGAAGCCAATATTCCGGCAATCCTTTTCATGTTCGAATATGTTTATCCCAAGTTTTTCACTTCAGTTGCATTCCTCACCGAATTTCATTTCCGCCTCATTTGCCAGCAACTTCACGCGGTTGGAATCGTCGCGACGGCAGACTACGAGCACATTGCCGCTCTCGGCCACCACGAAATCCTCAAGTCCTTCAAGCACGGCAACGCGTCCGCCGGAAAGCCGCACGAGATTATTGCGACAGCCATGCATTATGGACGGCGTGGCTATTGTGACATTTCCTTCGCCGTCTTCTTCCACAACGCGATGAAGACTTTCCCATGTACCGAGGTCTACCCATTCAAACGAGCAGTTCTCGACACACACATTGGAGATGTTCTCCAGAATCACCTGCTCTATGGAAAGGTACTGGTTCGACGGGTAATACTTCTCCACGAACGTCTGCTCCTCCTCGCGCGAAAGGTTTACGAACTCCTTGAGATGCGGCACAATATTGGGAATCAGTTTTTCCATATAGGCATGCACCGTGCGCACATTCCACACGTAAAGGCCGGTGTTCCAAAGAAACTCGCCGCTTTCCATAAACATCTTTGCAAACGATATGTCGGGTTTTTCGGTGAACGACTTCACTGGGGCCAGCCCTTTTTCATCGGGCTGCTCGGCCATCTGAACGTACCCGTATTCGGTGGCGGGCATCGTGGGACGCACTCCGAGCACTACAACGGCCTCGTGGCCTGCGGCAAAGTCGAGTGCGTGCATCACCCTGCACCGGAATTCCTCCTCGCGCGAGATATACTGGTCGGCCGGAGAGAACACAATGCGGGCATCGGGTTCCTTGTAGGCAATGTGGGTGCTGGCCCATGCCACGGCGGGCGCAGTGCCAAGCCTTACCGGCTCGGCGAGAATATGTCTGCGCGGCAGCAAAGGCAACTGCCGTTCAACTATGTCAATATACTTCGTATTGGTCGACACATATATATTGTCAGCATCAATAAATTCGGCAAAACGCCGGTATGTGGCCTGCAGCATGGTTTCGCCAGTTCCCGTAAGGTCAAGAAATTGCTTGGGCATCTTCTCGCAGCTTGCAGGCCACAGGCGGCGGCCTGCACCGCCCGCCAATATCACACAGAAATTCTTACTCATAACACATCGTTTCTTTAGGTTGGCACAATGCGTTTTGCACGCAATGCGCCCATGGTCCGAAAAACACAATAAAAGTATGAAACTATTGCGAATGCGCGGCACATCGGGTTATTAAATTATCTAAAAACGCGAAAACAATGGCTCTGCCACCGGGAATTTGCTGCTTATTCGGCGGCTTGATACAAACTAGCGCCTTACTTTGCATGGTATTGCAGAGTCTTCACATTGCCGGCATTGTCGGTGTAGGTGAGTTCGTAATTGCCCCGGAAACCGCGAAAGCGAAGTTTGCCGTCCTTGCCGGTTTTAGCCTCAATGTCGGTACGCCATTCGTGGTTGATAAGCCTGTCGAGCGCAAAGAACACTGCCTTGGGTTTCATGTCGCGTGTGAAAAGCCCCGAAGTGGATGGTTCGCCTTTTGCCCCGCAATTGTCAACGACGTTCCACCATGTTATCCCCGCCACGGGTGCTGAGCTGAACCAAAGACGATAGAGGTTGCGGGCGATTATTGCCTGTATTTTTCTGCCTTTTTCGTCATCCGACGGTGCGGTGATTGTGATTTCGCTGACATGAATGGGAAGCCCAGCTTGTGAAAGGGTGCTCAATTTGCCCCATTCGCTTTCGGGCGTCTCTATTGCGGCTCCGGCAGCTATGTCGGCGCATTGCTTGGGGTTGAAAAGGTGCATCTGCATTCCCAAAAGGTCTATGCGGCATCCGCGCTTCAGTAGATCGGCGGTTTGGTCTACATAGCTTTTTTCAATAAGCCAGTCGTTGATGTTCAGTTTCACGCTCTTGGGGAATGCGGAGTCGGCTGTTTTGAACGATTTGCAAGTAAAGTCGCCGGGCATGATGCCGTACGCCGATTTGCACAGTTTTTTGCTGCGTTGCAGTGCACCGCTTTTGTAGTCTTGTGCGCTCTCGTTCACAACGTCCCAGCTTTCAATTTTGTCGCCGTAGTATTCAGCTATGTCGCGTATATGGCGGTCGAAATATTTTTGGTAGTTCTCAGCAAGCTGCGGGAAAGCCATTTCCAGTTGTTCCACGCTCATGTCATAGTATTCTTTCTTGAAATGTGTATTGTCTTCCCTATAGTCCTTGAAATAAGGGGATTTTCTCACAAGCCTTGCATATGTTTTCTGTTCTTCGGGCGAGAGCATTTCCTCTATTGTCCAC
>CAVFSQ010000045.1:7467-9062 GCA_963625145.1 Bacteroidaceae bacterium
CCACAGCGGCATCTGCCATTTGCGGTTTCCCCATACAAGGGGATGTCCCTGCACGCGCAATTTGCGCTCGCGCAAAAACTCCACCACCGGGTCGCTTGCCGGTCGGCGCCAGTGGAAATATTGATAAGGGTCTTCCTGCTTGTTCCACCATTCCTCGGTGTCCCAAACCTCCTCGCGGAAACGCTGGCGGCCTTTCTCCGTTTCCCAGTTTCTCCAGTAGAAAGCCACTGTGGCGGAATTGAAAAGATTTCCGAACAGCGACTTGTATTTCTCGTTAGCTTCGTGGCTGCCGAGCTGGTTGTAGTTGAATATGTGCGAGCCGTACCAAAAATCGCTTGTGAGCTGGTGGATTTTTACAGCGGTGCCGGGCTTTGCATCGGAGATGTCAACCACTGCGTCAGTCTTACGGTTTTTCTCAATGTCGGCATCTATCTTCTTTTGCACCTTCTTGTTCCACCGTTTCCAGTAAGCTTCGCTCATTATACCGTCCTTGTCTCCTTTTTGGGTGGTCGGGATTTCCGGCTTTGCGCCAAGCATCGCCTTGTAGGTGTTTTCCCGCAAGTCAACTTGCGCCGCCACCGACAGGCAAACGCAGCAAAGCAACACAGCCGCCTTTGTTCTTTTGTTCATGATTATTGCATATTGGTTTGTTGGTAAAAAGGATAGTCAGAAAAACGCAATAAAAGTATGAAACTATTGCGAATGCGCGGCACATCAGGTTATTAAATAATCTAAAAACGCGAAAACAGCAGGCATACTTTGGCCGGTTCGCAAAATAAGCGTAAATTTGCAACCGCAACGCGCACTCGCTCCCGCAGGAAACAGGCGCGGGATTTATTACAATCAAGCCCAGATGGCGGAATAGGTAGACGCGCTGGTCTCAAACACCAGTGAAGCAATTCGTACCGGTTCGACCCCGGTTCTGGGTACTCGAAATGACTGTCAATCGTTTGATTTTCGGTCATTTTTATTTTAACGGGTAATTCCCTATACCCTACAACGCATCGGCTTGGCCTGTAACAGAAATTATTTCACTTGAAATGGAACGGAAGACTAAAATCTGCCCTTATTGCGGCGAATGGCTGGAGAACGGAGCAGGCCCTCATTCCAAGCCAAACGGAAACCAGCAAAGCAGCGAAACAGAAGCCAAAGACGAAAACCGGCACAACGAGGCATAAACTTCTGCCGAACTTTCCGGACAACAACAGCAGGACACGCCAAAGCAAGAGCAAACCCGCCGCATCCATTCGTCTTTGCCCGTTGTACTTTTCGTGCTGGCTGTCATCGGATAACTCATTTCACTTGCAAGCGACTTCGGCATCAATTCCAAAACCTCTTATAACTATATCCACAGCGGAGGCAGTCTAGAAACTGCAGTAAAACAGTTGCTTTCGATAGCGGGCACAATTCCAGGCTACATCGGCAACACCGCTTCGGCATTGGGATTCTGCGGCCTGTTTGTATATTTATACAAAGTACTTGAGCACTACGGCATTAACTGCAAGAAAACCATCTGCTGCATAATAGCCGGACTGGCTATAATAAACCTTCTGAACACAACGAACGATGCCATGACTATTATAGGCTCTTTCTCC
>CAVFSQ010000046.1:0-948 GCA_963625145.1 Bacteroidaceae bacterium
TTTTATGACTTTAGGAAGAACATGCTGTTCATTTTGATTTCCGAGCCCCAATTTTAACATTCCGCGAGTACAGAAATTCCCCCAAACAGGGTAAAAAAACCGCTTCCGGACGGTACTCAAAAAAGGAGAAATCCTATGTGCTTTGCACCACACATACCAACTCTTAGAAATGCCGTCATACATTATATATATACGCGCGCGAGGTTCACGACCGCTACCCATGACACCCAATCGCCACCATCGCGCCATAAAACACGGAATGCTTTTACATACTGCCACCCTATCACTGCAACATGGTATTTTCGATGCTTTCCGGCACAAATTCAGAAGCACTTTATGCATTATAAAAAAATCACAATATTTTACCTTACAAGCCAAAAGACAAGTAACAAACAAATAGATTGCCGCAATTTTTCAACTTATCAAAACAACAACTATACAAGCATAAAAATACTACAGTTTCTTAATTCAGATTTATTATCTTAACATTTGCTGCAAAGCCAATCCGCGGGTTGCAATTACATGAATTTCATTTCGTGAACAACTTTTTAACACATAAGGGCAATTACAGGGCCGCAAACCTATCACTTACAACTAGCAAGCGCATAATTGCAGAAGCATCTGAAACCTGCAGCGGATTTCAGATGCTTCCGACATTTACCGGGTACCGATATCTGCGCTAACCGGAAAAAATTTACTGACAGTCGGGAATTCCGATATTACCACCCGTCTGCTGTCGTTGGCTTCGAAGTTTATCACCACTAGCAGTCGGCCATGGTCTTTATCCTCCAGGAAATCGGTCGATTTGTAGGCTTCCACATTCCCGTTGTCGATGATACTGTTGAAAACTACCACCCTTGCAAGCGAGTCGCAGACTTGGCTGATATCGGAATTCTTCTGGTTGGTGATCGAATCGACGAAATGCCACACCGCATCATTGGTAGGAAT
>CAVFSQ010000046.1:958-9020 GCA_963625145.1 Bacteroidaceae bacterium
GCAAATGTAGTTGTCACGGCTTTCCAGCATGTGGTCCATGGTGGAGCCGCGGTTCACGCCCGAGCGCGCCTTGGAAAGCAACACCATGTATTTGCTGAGTTCCGGGTGAAGCTCCACAAACCCCGTTACGCTCTCACCCGAAAAGACGTAAAGATTTGATTCATCTACACTGCCACTGCACGATACGGCAACAAGGCCCAACATTACAATGCATCTACCAAGCATGGTACGCATTGATTTCTTTTTCAAAAAATCCATAGGTTTCATCACTTTATAGCTTTATGTTGCTAATATAGGAAAGAAATATTTCACGTGCCCGTTTTCCCTATTTTTAACCGAAAAAACTACAGGTGGAACGAAGAATCACGTTCCACCTGTGTTTTTATGTCAAAAATGTGTGCGTCAGGACTTTTTCTTTCTCAGCGTCAACACTGCCGCAGCCACAAGTGCCAAAAGCATTACAGCGAGCGCGGCATAAGCCAGCGTTTCGGTGGTGTGAAGCGACTGCGGGTCGAACTTCAGCACCAGTTTGTGTTGCCCCTGCGGCACCCTTACAGCCCGCAGCACATAGTCGGCTCTACCGATTGCTATATCCTTTCCGTCAAGAGTAGCCGTCCACCCGGGATAGTAAATTTCTGAAAGCACCACTACCCCGCCTTTCGCCGACGACACGTTGTAGACAAGCTCGTTAGGCTGATAAGCCGTAAGCGTTACCTTGGCTGTAGTGTCGGCATCGGCATTTTCATATTCCGCGCCAAGCTGTTCGGCAAAGCTCCTGTCGGCCACAGCCACTTTGCGGCGGTCGGTTTTCTTTAGCAAGTCCATCTCGGCGCGTGCACCGTCAACGTAAGTGAGTTTGCCCACAAACCACGCATTGCCCATAGCATAGGGATTTTGCAAGGGAACAGTCTTGCCCTGCTGCAACGGCAGTATGAAATATTTTCCGTTGAGCATGTTGATTGTAGGCGAAAGCGAATCGCCGTTGATTTTGGTCATGTCGCCGCCCACCCGGGATATAGCCTTCATCAAGGCTTGCATTTCGGGGGCAATGCATTCGGAAATCAAATCCTGGTAACGCGAAAGTTTTGCCGCATGATATCCGCCGATGCTCTTGTGCCAGTACGACGTTTCGTTTTCGTTAAACGTGTCGGATGCGAAGTTAAGCACACGGTAGTCGAGGCTCTTGTCCTGCAGTATTTGCTCGTCGGTTTCGGTTTTTGCAAACACCTGCTGCTTCTGAAGCGGGTCGACAAACATGTCGTTGTTCAAATAACGGCGGTTCACGCTCCACATGTCTGCGAGGCAAAGCACCGTGAGCAGAACAACCATTACCGTTCCGCGCAACTTGCCCGCACGGTAAACCATGAGCACTGCCATGCCTATGACTATAATCCAGAAACTGCGCCATGCGTCAGCCGAAAGTATTCCGTGGCGTATTGCCGAGATGTTTGCGGCATACGTGTTCACCACATCGGGCTGCAACACCTTCCGAAGTTCGCCAAGCACGCTGTGCTCGGCATTCGTCAGGCAGTCGCCGAAGAAGGTTCCGGGCATCAGGGCAAACAAAGCGCAAAGAGCGGCAGTTATTCCAAAGGATATATAAAGCGGTACAGGTTTCTCGCGCAGGAGTTTCGGCTCGTTGAATATCCGGGCCAGCGTCAGAGCGGCAAGCAACGGAATGGTAAACTCGGCGACAACAAGTATCGACGATACCGCACGGAACTTGTTGTACATCGGGAAGCAGTCAATCATCCAGTTAGTAAAGGCTGGGAAATTGTGTCCCCACGAAAGGAATACCGACAAAACTGTAACCAGCATCAAACTACGCCCCACGGCATTCTGACAGTAGAAAAGTGACAGGATGAAAAGCATACATATAAATGCACCCACATACACCGGGCCCGATGTGCCGGGCTGCTCGCCCCAGTACTGCGAAAGACCGGGGGTGCTTCCGCCCAACTGCGGATAAAGCTGCTGAAGCGTCTGCATGTATTCCGTATAATGAGGATCTGTCTGCACTTTCTCGTTCATCGACAGTCCGCCACTCGCCCCGCCTTTCACATTAGGCACAAGCAGCGAGAAAGTTTCGCCCGTGCCATAGCTCCATTGGGTGATATATTCCTTCGATAGTCCCGACCCGGCTTTCTTGCCGTGCGTGGATGTCTGCGCTAGCTCACTGCTTCCGCGCATTGTCTGCTTGCTGTACTGGTAGGTATGGTAAAGGTTCGACGAATTGACAGCCACACCCACAAGTGCTGCCACGGCAAACACCGCCACACCTTTCACAAACTGCAAAATCTTCCTGTCGACTATCGCAGCCACGAGAAATCCCAGCGACATGAGCACCATAGTGAGGAGGAAGTAGTAGGTCATCTGCAGGTGGTTTGAGAGAATCTGCCAGGCGATGAAGAACATTGTCATCACGCCACCCCACAGATACTTCCCGCGGTAGCACATCACCATTCCGGCTATGGTGGAAGGAATGAATGCCAGCGTGAGCACTTTCCACAAGTGCCCCGCCCCGATTATAATGAAGAAATACGACGAGAAAGCCCATGCCACGGCTCCGAACACGGCCACCGGCGGACGCACGCGGAAAGTGCGCATCAGAATGTAGAAGCCAAGCAGCAGTATGAACACATACATTGCGCAGTCGGTGAGCCCGAGTTCATACACCCGCTCAAGTCCTGAGAGCACATTGCGCGAATCGTAACTCGGGGCAATCTGGTAGGTAGGCATGCCGCTGAAAAGCGCGTTGGTCCAACGCGTGTCGTGGCCCGTGCGCTCCAGATATTCCATACGTTCACGGCCGGCACCCACTCCGCCGGTGATGTCATTGCCCGAAAGCACGAGCCCCTGCGTGATGGGCGTTATGAAATATGCCACCGACACCAGCACGAAAAGCACTACCGCCAGAATATCGGGGGCAAGGCGCTTGAGTGCGGTTTGGGCAGCAGGCGTGTTTTTACTGTTTTCTGTCATTTCTCCCTATCTATGTTAAAGGGCGAAAACTGTCGCGCCGACAAGTTCCCGCCCTTGTTTTTCCGGTTCAATATCTGTAGTAGTCGGCTTTGTAAGGACCGTTTACGGGTACTCCTATATAGTCGGCCTGCTCTTTGCTGAGCGTGCTGAGATGTGCGCCCACGCTTGCCAGATGCAGGCGGGCCACTTCTTCGTCGAGTTCCTTGGGAAGACGGTAAACGCCAACCTCGTATTTCTTGCTGAAGAGTTCAATCTGCGCAAGAGTCTGGTTTGTGAACGAGTTGCTCATCACGAAGCTCGGGTGCCCGGTGGCGCAACCAAGGTTCACAAGGCGTCCGTCGGCAAGCAGTGTGATGTGGTGGCCGTCGGGGAAAGTATAGCTGTCGACCTGCGGCTTTATGTTGTCGGCCTTTATGCCGGGATACTGCTTGAGTTTATCTACCTGTATTTCGCTGTCGAAATGGCCTATGTTGCACACAATAGCCTCGTCGGGCATCTGTGCCATGTGCTCTACGGTGATAACGTCTATATTGCCCGTAGTGGTAACGAAGATGTTTCCCTGCGGAGCCGCCTCGTCCATTGTCACAACCTGGAAACCTTCCATAGCAGCCTGCAGCGCGCATATCGGGTCGATTTCAGTGACAAGCACTTTGGCGCCGTATGAGCGCAGGCTCTGTGCGCATCCCTTGCCCACTTCGCCGTAACCGGCAACGACAGCCACCTTGCCGGCAACCATCACGTCGGTTGCGCGCTTTATGCCGTCGACCAGCGACTCGCGGCAACCATATAGATTGTCGAACTTGCTCTTGGTCACACTGTCGTTTACATTGAAGGCGGGAATAAGGAGCTCACCCTTTTCGGCCATCTGGTAAAGCCGGTGCACTCCAGTGGTTGTTTCTTCGCTTATGCCGCGCACTTCCTTGGCAGTCTTTGCCCAGCGCTCGGGGTCGGCAGCAAGCACCTTCTTGAGTATTTTCTTCAGTTCGGTCTCGTCGCCGCTGCCGCTTGGGGTGTCGAGCACCGAAGCGTCTCTCTCGGCATTAGCCCCGAGGTGTATCATAAGGGTAGCGTCGCCGCCGTCGTCAACAATCATGTTAGGCATCTGCCCGCCGGGGAAATTCATTGCCTGAAGCGTGCACCACCAATAGTCTTCAAGGCTCTCGCCCTTCCATGCAAACACGCCCACGCCCATGTCGGCCATTGCAGCTGCTGCGTGGTCCTGGGTGCTGTAGATGTTGCACGAGCACCAGCGCACCTCAGCGCCGAGGGCAACAAGCGTCTTTATCAGCACTGCGGTCTGAATGGTCATGTGCAGCGAGCCCATGACACGCGCGCCCTTGAGCGGCTTCGAATCGCCGTATTTAGCCTGCAAGGCCATAAGGCCCGGCATTTCGTGTTCTGCTATACGAATTTCCTTGCGGCCGAATTCAGCCAAATTTATATCCGCCACTTTATAGGGCAGACTGGAAAAAAGTTCCTCCATTCTCTCTCTATATATATTGTCTACGTTTGTAATTGAGAACAAAGGTAGTGATAAAAAACGAGAAACAGAGAAGGAGTAAAAAAGAAGGTTGAAAATGCTGCCCGTTACAGCCGCAACCACAGCATTTGTTCCCGGTCTGCTGCCTACAATTCCGGAATATGGAAACGGAAAACGGGGAAAGCCTTGCCGCAAAAACTTTATGCGCATAGCGCGAAAAATTTGTGCGCATAGCGTGAGAATTTTGTGCCTTTCCGTTATTTCCCCAAGGCAGGAGCAAATTCAAAGGAAGGATACACGCCGGGGCCGACAATATACCCTTCCCTATTACTAACGGAAGTTCAGAACTGTTTCGCCGTGAAAACTGTTTATTCGGCAATCACTACGCGGCGGTAGGTGGCATCGCCCTGGGCCGAAGCCCCAATGGCCTTGGCATCCTTGATGGCGGAATTGCCTAGCCCTTGCTGCTTCAGATAGTTGAGCACCGCCTTGAGACGCCTTTCAGAGAGACTCTGGTTGTAGGCGGCAGCACCTTCCTTAGAAGACTCGCCCACGAAATGGAGGTCTTTGCCTTCGGCTTTGACCTTAGCGATGAAGTTGTCGAGGCGCACTTTCTCCTGCTCGCTTATCTCGTCACTGTTCAGATCGAAGTATACGGTGTGCCCAAGCGTCTTGTCGTGCCCGGCAGCTTCGCCGAGGTTTTGCGACTCGTTGAGTTTGCGGTTGGCATCGCCCAGCTGGCTCTTCAGGCGGTTGATTTCGGCATTCTTGCTGTCGAGCTGCTTCTGCAGGCTTTTCTTCTCGCTACAGCACTCCTTCAATGTTTCATTCATAGCGCGCAGGTCGAAGTAACGGCTGCGGTACGATGGCATCTTCCTGCCCACGAAATTGTAGGCCAGGCGCAGCCCGAAGCTGACCACATGCTTGGGAGTGAGTTCCTTGCGCAGCGGCAGGTACTTGTATTCGCCGAAGACTCCGGCAGTCCAGCGCGGCGTGATGTCGCATTCCAGGCTCAGGCTTGCGGGAATGTAGAGAACATTGGTATGGCTCGCGGTACCGCTGGCGTCGATGCTGGCATTGAAATAATAGTTGGCATACCCGTCGCCTTCGGCAGCGCCTACTTTGCGTACGGCAGTAGCGTAGGAGTGGCGGTTCCAGCCGTGCCAGTAACCCACGCCCGTTCCTATCCAGAGATTCAGCTGCTGCGCCTTGCGCCGGGACCACAGCTGCAGAATATTGAAGTCGACATTGACGTCGGCAGCAGCCACGCTCATGTTGTTGCGGTTTTCAACCACGCCCGTATTTGTAGTAACGGTGCCTGGGCGCCCGCTGATTTCCATATCGGCCACCGTCTGCGGCAGCGATTTCCCCAGTTTTGCAGTGGTCTTGAGCATGATATATTCAGCCTTCAGCCCCACACGTATCCATGGGCGTATGTTATAGTCTACACCCACGGCGGCATCGGGGGTGAGCGGATGGCGTGCATTGCTCACGTCCACCCCTCGCAGGCCTTGCCACCATGTCAGACCTCCCTGTGCGTACACGCTCCACGTACGGGTGCGAACCGTGTCGTTGTAGGTTTGGGCCTGCAGTCCTGCCGCAGCGCATAGCGCCACGACCGAACCTAATAGGTATTTCTTCATATTAAGATAATTCTATTGTTAGTGTAGTTTTTCCGGAAAGTCAGAAACCTCCGTCGAAATAGTAGTCTATATTCTCGTCGGGCATGATGGCAGTTTCGGGATAGTTGGGCCCAGGGTTCTTAGCCTCAACGACGACAATATTAAGTTGCGTCAGTATGGTTTCCGTCTTTTCGTCATACAGTGACAGGTTTTCGATTGTCGCCGTTCTCTCTCTATACAGTTTCTGCGAGTTCAGATCGAGCGTATGCATGCCCTTGGCATCGCGGAATCTGATGGTGCGGAAAAACTGGTATTCGCAACCCGAAATATCATTATACAGATTACAATCCACCCCGTCGGGTATTTTTACCAGGAGATAAAGTTCCTTGTTATCGTACTCCGGATAAACGGCTTTGTTGCCCGCCACAAGTTTGGTCGATTCGCCGATACTAAACTGGAATTCGTTGACCTGCTCGCCAACCCAGGCTGTTTCGCCGTAATCGCCACGTGTTTCCGACGAAGTTATCTCCACAACGCTTGAAATGTGCCCGTGCAGATACTTCACTGTGGGAAGGAAAGGCTCTTCGAGAGCTTCCATAATCTTGTTGTACGACATGCTGGTGCCGTGGTCCTTGATAGCATTCCAGAACTCTGCGCCGACATAGAGCCGGTCCATAGCGCCGTCGCTGGGAGTGTAGATGTCGGCGTCGTTGAGCAGCAGTTCGAGCTGGGCGAGGAGCTTCTCGATGTTCTCCTTCTGCGCAAGGGTAAGAGCCTCCAAATCCGTACCGATTACTTTCTGCTGTTCAACGAGTTTCTCCTCCAGTTGTCCAACAGCTTCGATGATGCCGGGGATGCCCATATTGCTGTCTTGGAAATCGGCTTTAAATTCTGTGAAGGTCTGGCTGACAGCCTGCAAATGGCCTCCAACCGTGTCGAAGCCTGTCTGCAGCAGGTTACCGTTACCGTCGATGGCTGAAACGATGTTCCTGCCTACACTGTCTACGGTATTGCTCAAAACTGTGAAGCGGTCGCCAATCGTTGTGCCAAGCGTACCTACCGAGGTGTTGAGCTCGCCCAGAGTCTTGTTTACGTCTATAACGCTACCATCGACAGCGGCGAGCTGGCCTTTCACATCGCCCAGCGAGGCATTGAGGTCGGTGAGCTTGTCGCCGATAGTGCCGAGCTTGCCGTTTGCGTTTTCAATCTTCACAAGCCCCGAGCTGACGAGATCGCCAAGCTTGTCCATCTTGGCAGCGAAGGTAGACTCCTGGCTGGCAAGCGTGCTGTTTATTTCGTCGAGCTTGCCGACAACGCCCGTCTCGATGAGCTTGTTGCCAGCATCAAGCCTGGCCGAGATAACTTCGCCGCCAGAGTTGATGGCAGTGACAATCTTCTCCCCGCTGGCTTTCTGCTGCTCGGTGAGCGCGGCAAAGCCGTCGAAAAGCTTCACCTGCAGTTCGGTAACGGCGCCATCGAGAGTTGTGGTCTGGCTCTCTATGGCACCTGTGTTCCTGTCTATGGAAACTGTCATGGTTGCGAGTTTGTCGTCAAGCATATTGTTGAGCGAGGTGACGCGGTCAGACAGAGTCTGCTTCAAGTCGTTGACAGCTTCGATAAGCTTACTGTAGTCGTTGGTGTAGGTAACCTCACCAAAATCAACTCTGGGCTCCAACACTTCCGTGCATGACGAAAAACTGAAAGTTGCAGCCAAAGCAAAGATAAATACCTTCTTCATCTCCATACTGGTTTTAATTTTACGTTAACAAACTCGTTTTAGGAATCGCAACAAATATATGAAAAAAAAGATAATCAAATCAAAGCTTTCAAAACCGTTTAACACAACATTTACGTTTTATTAACAAGTATGGCGACCATAGCAAACTCAACCTGGCAAAACCAGTAGTTTTCTCGGCTAAAAACGGCAGCATTGCGGTATTCGCCGGGGGGGGACTACCGCAATGCTGCTATATTGTGC
>CAVFSQ010000047.1:0-8854 GCA_963625145.1 Bacteroidaceae bacterium
GAATGGCAGTATATGTTTTTTATTGTTATCTTTGTAAATTCAAAAATACGCGAATAAACTAAAAAAGGCGGGTACTCCGCAACATACATATGGCAAAGAAAACCAACGACGAAACAGCCCAGACAGGAGCAAACAGCGAGAAACTCAAAGCTCTGCAGGCAGCAATGGCTAAGATTGAGAAAGACTTCGGCAAAGGCACCATCATGCGCCTTGGCGACGAACACATCGAGAAAGTGGAGGTAATTCCCACGGGCAGCATTCTGCTTGATGCCGCACTTGGTGTAGGGGGCTACCCACGCGGAAGGATAGTGGAGATTTTCGGTCCTGAAAGTTCGGGAAAGACAACACTTGCGCTTCATGCCATTTCTGAAGCGCAACGCGGCGGCGGCATTGCGGCATTCATTGATGCCGAGCACGCCTTCGACCGTTTCTACGCTGCAAAGCTTGGTGTGGACGTTGACAACCTGCTGGTTTCGCAGCCCGACAACGGAGAACAAGCGCTCGACATTGCCGACCAGTTGATACGCTCGGCGGCCGTTGATATCGTAGTTATCGACTCGGTAGCCGCCCTTACCCCTAAATCGGAGATAGAAGGCGTGATGGGCGAAAACAAAGTGGGCCTACAGGCGAGGCTCATGAGCCAGGCGCTACGTAAGCTCACCGCCGTAATAAGCAAAACCCGCACAACTTGCATCTTCATAAACCAGTTACGCGAGAAAATCGGCGTGATGTACGGCAATCCCGAGACTACCACCGGCGGCAACGCGCTCAAGTTCTACGCTTCGGTGCGTCTCGATATACGCAAAGCCGAAAGTCTGAAGACCGGCGACAAGATCTACGGTAACAAGGTGCGCGTCAAAATTGTCAAGAACAAGGTGGCGCCGCCGTTCCGCGTATGCAAGTTCGACATGATTTTCGGCGAGGGTATATCGCGCACAGGCGAAATCATAGACGTTGCTATCGACAACGACATCATAAAGAAGAGCGGTTCATGGTTCAGCTACGGCGAGACCAAGATCGGCCAGGGACGCGATGCTGTGGTGAAACTTCTGAAAGATGATCTGGAATTCCGCCAAGAAATCGAAAACAAGGTTGTGGACTTCCTACGCGGCAACCCTGCGGCCGAAGACAGCGTTGATAGCGCCGACTATGCCGACGATGAACAGGCTTGATTCGCTATCCACGCAACACGAAAGCAAACGGTGCGGCTGTATAATAAAACATCCGCGCCATCGTTATAATTGACAAACACGCACTTGTGCGCGTAATATTTTCAAGACATCAATGAAAAAGATTCTTTTGCTGCTGACATTTTTCACCATGACCGCCACGCTCGGTGTTATGGCGCAGACCTCTATGACCGACCGCCAGATTATCGACTACGTGGTGAAGGAACAGGAAAAAGGCACGCCCCGCTCGAAGATAGTAACCTACCTCATGCAGAAAGGCGTAAAAATCGACCAGCTGCGTTCCATACAGAAACGTCTGCAGGAAAGCAACGACGTGATGGGAGCAAAAGACGTGGGTGACTCGAAGTATGCCAAAAGCCGTCTGCGCAAGTCGAAAAACGACAAAACCAAAGGCAAAGACAATGCCGAAGAACAAAGGAATACAAACGGCATCAGGGAATCGTACAACACCAACGGCATAGACATCGAGCATTCCTACGACGAGAACGACCCGGAATATATGGAAATGTCATCGGCCCTCGGCGACATTTATCCCGACAGTGTTGACTTGCTTATCGAGGAAAGGCTCGAGAAAATGCGCAAAAAGGTTTTCGGCCGCGACATATTCAACAACAAGCTTCTCAGTTTCGAACCTAACCTTAACATCGCTACTCCGCAGAACTACGTGGTGGGGCCTGGTGACAATGTGATAATTGATGTGTGGGGCGCTTCGCAGAAAACATTCGAGCAAGAAGTGTCACCCGACGGAACGGTAACCATCGATGGTTTCGGCCCGATAGAAGTAGGCGGGCTATCCATTGCAAAAGCCAATGCGCTTATACGCTCACGCCTAGGAAGCCGTTACAGTTCGTCTAAGATAAAGCTCACGCTCGGACAAAGCCGCACCATTACCGTCAACGTAATGGGCGAAGTGAAAGCACCGGGAACGTACACATTGTCGGCTTTTGCCTCTGTATTCCATGCCCTGTATATGGCGGGCGGAACAAGCGAGATAGGTACGCTGCGCGACATAAAAGTCTATCGCAACGGCAAGCTGATGACTAGCGTAGATATCTACGACTACATTCTTAACGGCAAACTCAGCGGAAACATACGGCTCAACGACGGCGACGTAATAGTTGTAGGTCCGTATGACTGCCTTGTAAACATCAGCGGAAAGGTGAAACGCCCAATGTACTACGAGATGAAGAAAACCGAAAGCCTGGGATCACTACTCAGGTATACCGGCGGATTCACCGGCGATGCCTACAAGAACTCCGTAAGGGTGATGCGCAAAGACGGCGTCCAACGTTCGGTATTCAATGTAAGCGAATTCGAATTCAACGATTTCCGTCTTTCCGATGCCGACTCGATAACCGTCGACAGCGTGGTTGATCGTTTCTCTAACATGGTGGAAGTCAAAGGCGCCGTGTTCCGCCCCGGCAAATACAATGTGGGCAGCGACATCACTTCGGTAAAGCAACTGGTGGAACGCGCCTCGGGACTGAGCGAAGACGCCTTCCGTGGGCACGCGGTACTGCAGCGCCTGAAGGCCGACCGCACCTACGAGACACAGAGCGTGGACGTGGGCGGAATAGTTGACGGCACTGTGGCCGACATACCGCTACGCAACGGCGACGTACTGTTTGTACCTTCCACAAAGCAACGCACCGAAGGCCGCACCGTGTCGATTTTCGGCGAGGTGTTCTATCCCGGCACTTATGAATACTCCGAAAACATGAGTCTTGAAGACTTCATTCTACAGGCAGGCGGCCTCAAGGAAAACGCATCGACGGCCAAAATCGACGTATCGCGAAGGATAACCGACCAAAATTCATCGGAAAGCAGCGACATCATAGCCGAGACTTTCAGTATGTCGCTTGAAAACGGTTTCCTGGCAGTCAAGGACTCTTCTTTCAAACTCAAGCCATACGATGAAGTATACGTCAGAATAAGCCCCGCCTACAATGTACAGAAGAACGTATACATCGACGGCGAGATAACTTTCCGCGGCGTATACACACTGTCGAAGAAAACCGAGCGGCTTAGCGAACTTGTAAAAAAGGCGGGCGGCCCGACCAACATGGCTTACATACGCGGTGCGCGCCTTGAGCGCCGCATGACCGAAGCCGAAAGACTACGTATGGAAAGCGTACTGAAAACGGCTCAACAGTCGTCGTCGGGCGAAGACTCCGTATCATTGGCAAAAGTGGAAGTAGGAGACACCTACACCGTTGGTATCGAGCTTGACAAGGCGCTTGCAAACCCTGGCAGCGAATACGACATCGTGCTGCGCGAAGGCGACCATATCATGATTCCCGAATACAACAACACCGTTAGAATATCCGGAAACGTGATGTCGCCCAATACCGTGCCCTACCACAAAGGCTACAGTGTGAACAAATACGTGAAGCAGGCCGGCGGCTACGGCATGCGCTCGAAGAAGAACCATACATACATTGTATACATGAACGGTATGGTAGCAAAAGCCGGAGGAAAGGTAAAGCCAGAGCCGGGCTGCGAGATTATCGTGCCCAGCAAGCCCAAGAGCAACGGCAACTCCATGGCACAATGGCTGACTTTGGGCACGGGACTGGCTTCAATTGCCACAATGATTGCCACAATTACCAACCTGCTCAAATAGTGCAACAATCCCTAAAGCGAAGTGTGCCGGACGCATGTCCGGCACACTTCGCTTTTTCTGCAATACGGGAATAGTATGTGAGCATAACGGTCAATTTCTTTGCGCAAAGCGGGAAAATTGTCTACGCAGAGCGGAAAAACTTTGTGCTTTACTTTTCCTGACTTTCACGGGCGCGTCTGCCCGTTGCCGCGGATTATCCACTTATAGGTCGTAAGTTCTTCCAGCCCCATCGGCCCACGGGCATGCAGTTTTTGTGTAGAAATGCCTATCTCGGCACCAAGACCGAACTGCGCGCCGTCAGAAAACGATGTCGGCGCATTGAGATATGCGCAGGCCGTATCGACCGAAGCCAAAAACTTCTCACCGTTGTCTGCGTTCTCGGTAACTATGGCCTCGCTGTGCCCCGAGCCATAGCGGCTTATATGTTCCAAAGCCCCTTCCAACCCGTCAACCGTCTTTAATGCCATTTTATAGTCGAGGAATTCTTTGCCAAAATCCTCGGGTGAGGCATGAAGTAGCAAAGCCTGCGGATAATGCCCCCGCAAGGCTTCGTAAGCCGGGGAATCAGCATGAATCTCTACATTTTCCGATGCCATGGCCTCGCAAAGAGCCGACAGGTCGGCCAGGCGCGAGCGGTCGACAAGCAGACAGTCGAGCGCGTTGCACACGCTCACCCTACGCGTCTTGGCATTGTTGACGATGGCCGCGCCTTTGGCAGCGTCACCGTAACGGTCGAAATATATGTGGCATGTGCCGGCGCCGGTTTCTATAACGTTTACCGTGGCATTGTTTCTGACGAAATCTATCAGATTACGCCCGCCGCGGGGAATGATGAGATCGACATACGAATCGGCCTTCAGCAATTCAGCCGTAGCCTCGTGCGAAGGCGGCAGCAGGCTCACCGCTGCCGTCGGCACACCGCGCTTCTGCAAAGCCGCGTGTATGAGTTCCACTATGGCGAGATTCGAGTTGTAGGCATTGCGGCTGCCTTTCAGTACACAGGCATTGCCCGACTTGAGACATATTGCCGACACGTCAAAAGTAACGTTCGGCCGGGCCTCATAAATAATGCCGATAACGCCGAACGGCACACTCACCCGCGACACTTCCAGCCCGTTTGGGCGCACCTCGCGCGACAACACCCTTGCAAGCGGCGAAGGCAGCTGCGCCAAATGGCGTATCTGCGAAGCAATATCATCGAGGCGGGCATCGGTAAGCCGCAGACGGTCGTAAAGAGGATTTCCGCTGTCCATCGCCTCGAGGTCCTTGCGGTTGGCCTCAAGCAAGGCTTCGTGGCTGTTGTCGCAAAGGTCGGCTATATCGCCCAACAAATTGTTGGTTTCGGCGGCATCGAGAAGTGCAAGCTGCCGCGAAGCCTGTTTCGTTTCCTGAAGAATATTTTCAATCATTTCGATACCGGTATAAAATGAGTGAAAAGGGTTTCAGCCGGGTTTTCAAGCAAGTCGGTCACTATTCCCTTTTTCCGTCCGTTGGCTATGTAAGTGTCTATTCCTTCCGAAGCGGCTCTTGCGGCGATGCTTTCCTTTGAAACCATACCGCCGCGGCCACGCGACGACTTGCTGTCGACCACGTATTTTCCTACATCGTCGCCCCGACGCACCTCGCGTATCAGCCCTTCGGCATTGAGGCTTCCGTCGGGATTGGTGGCGAATATGCCGTCGACATTGGTCAGCAGAAGCAACGTGGAAGCCTCCATCATGCGGGCCACAACGCCTGCAAGCTCGTCGTTGTCGGTAAACATGAGTTCGGTAAGCGATATCGCGTCGTTTTCATTTATTATGGGAATTATGCTGTTGCGCAGCATCACATTCATGCAGTTGCACTGCGTTTCCTTCTGCTTGCTGCCGGCAAGGCTCTCCTTGGTGGTAAGCACCTGACCCACTGTGATTCCATGCTCGCGGAACAACGTATAGTAAAGGTCGATTAGCTTTGCCTGCCCCACTGCCGAAAACAATTGGCGCTGGTCAAGGTCGTTGAGATGCTCGCGTATGCCCTGCACCATGCTCCGCCCGCAAGCCACAGCTCCCGAGCTTACCATTATCACTTCCCAGCCCGCGTTGTAGACACGCACTATCTGGTCAACAAGACTTGACATCTGAGTAATATCCAGGCTTCCGTCTTCACGCGTTATGATGTTGGTGCCTATCTTTATTACTATCCTCTTTGCATGTTCCATCACAGAGAAGCTTTAAGAGCCTTGATTACCGCGGTAGTAAATCCGTTTTCCTCCAAAGTATTTACACCTTTTATGGTAAGCCCTCCTGGGGTGGTCACTTTGTCGATTTCGGTTTCGGGATGGCTGTCCGGCGCCGCCAGCAACTGCGCCGCGCCAATCATTGTCTGCCCAACTATTTCCTGTGCCACGGCGGGCTTCAGCCCCAATTCCACGGCACCAAGCATATTGGCTCTAACATAGCGCATGGCATAGGCAATTCCGCACGATGCCAAGGCCATACAGGCCGGAATCTGCTTCTCGTCTACAAGCATCACCTTACCCAGGCGGCCGAAAACCGACACCACCTTTTCTACGTCACTCTCAGTCGCATTGCTGGGCGACACGAACGTCATACTGCAACCTATGCGGATGGCCGTATTCGGGATTATATAATATACCGGCATTGTTATCTCATCAAGCCACGCGTTTATCTGCGCGGTGCCTATGCCTGCGGCTATCGACACCAGCTGCTGCCTGTCGGGCTTCAGCACCGGCTTTATCTCCTCTACGACCTGCTGCATCAGCCAAGGCTTTACGGCCAGCACAACAACATCGCCCCACTTTGCTGCCTCGCGGTTGTCGGTGGTTACTTTCACTGCCGGATGCACGGTTTTAAGCACATCAAGTTTTGAAGTAGAAGGATTCGATACCGTCAGCACGATATCTGATGCAGAAGACAGTCCATCGGCTATCGCCGACCCCATGTTTCCTGCTCCAATAATAGATAATTTCATCGTTTTTATACTAAAATCCGAACAAAGTTAAACATTTCTGCCAAGAAAGGCTTCATTGCGTCAGGAAGACAGTCGGCAGTAAGCTTACCGGCGCGCACATTTAATCCACCCGGCTAAAACTTTCCGCGTTTTTGACAACCGTGACTAACGGAGTTTGCTGATTTTTGCCTAACTTTGCCAACTATAGCTTCAAAACCGAAAACATTTTTGAATCATGTCTGAAACCGGGAAACGACTAGTTTTCGTTGACTACTTGCGCGTAGTCGCGTGCTTTATGGTAATGCTCGTTCACTCGAGCGAGAATTTCTACGCCGCCGATGCATCGGGGCTAGCGGGCAATGTTTCCATGCTTGCAAACGAAAGCAACCGCTTTTGGGTGGCGTTCTACGACGGCGGTGTGGCTAGAACTTGCGTGCCGCTGTTTATGGTCGTTTCGGCCTTTCTGCTGGTACCAGTCAAGCGCAGTATGCTCGGTTTCTACCGCCACCGCGCACTGCGCATTTTGCCTCCGTTCATGTTTTTCCTGATGCTTTACTGCTTCCTTCCGCTGGCATGGAGCGGCATGACCTGGGAACAAAGTCTTGCCGACCTCAAACGCATCCCGCTTAATTTCCCGTCAATGGGCGGGCATCTGTGGTTCATGTATCCGCTCATAAGCCTCTACCTTATAATGCCGGTGGTGTCGCCCTG
The DNA here is from genome assembly GCA_963625145.1 of Bacteroidaceae bacterium. Taxonomy (GTDB): domain Bacteria; phylum Bacteroidota; class Bacteroidia; order Bacteroidales; family Bacteroidaceae; genus UBA6398. The sequence goes on from CAVFSQ010000047.1 coordinate 7,474, forward strand.
GCTCGAAAAGGCATCGGCCCGCGACGAGCTGGTGTTTATCTGTCTTTTCGCCCTATCCACTTTCATTCCATGGATACACCTTTACGTTTCTCCCGAGCTTTGGGGCGAATGTTTCTGGAACCAATTCCATATGCTATGGTACTGTTCGGGATATCTCGGATACCTTGTCCTCGCCCACTTCATACGCGTCCATCTGAAATGGAGCAGAAACCGCCGTCTGGCAATCGGCGCAGCATGTTTCATTGCCGGCGCGGCATTCACGACATGGTCGTATTGGTGGAAAGGAGTGCCGGGAACGCTTATCGATACGCCGCATCTAGAATGGGCTTGGGAGTTCTGCACTCCCAATGTGCTGTGCGCCACTTTCGGCGCATTCCTGCTTTTCACCTGCATCGGGCAGAACCAGGAATGCAAAGTTGTTACCGGTATCTCGAAACTCACTTTCGGCATGTACCTCATGCACCTCTTTTTCCTCGCTCCGATAGCCGCCATATTCGTAAACGGCAACCAGGCCAACCCGCTCGTTCCCGTATGGTTGGCTATACCGTGCATAGCGCTACTGACGTTCATATGCTGCGCAGTTACAGCAAAAATCATATCGATCATCCCAAGCAGTCGGTGGTTAATAGGAAGTTAAGAACATTTTACACTAAAAATATAACTTATGAAAAGAAACACTTTAAAGACATTATTGATTGTTATGGCGCTGACGTTTCCCGCCATCACATTTGCAGGCGGATGGAAAGCCAAGCACGTAGTTATGATTGGCATCGACGGATTTGCCGCACACGACCTTGACAAGGCCCCGAACATACCGAATATGCGCTGGCTGATAAAGAACGGAAGTTCAACGATGAAGAAGCGCTCGGTTCTACCCTCGGCTTCAGCCATCAACTGGGCATCCATGTTCATGGGCGGCTGCACGGAAATGACAGGCTATACGGTATGGAATTCCCGCACACCCGAAATACCTTCGCTGGCGACCAACAGCCGTGGCATCTTCCCAACTATCTATTCAGTACTGCGCGAACAATACCCCAAAATAAAGACTGGGCTCACGTTCGACTGGGACGGCATAGGATTCGTAACCGACACGGCTGCTATAGATTTCGTCAAATTTGAAAAAGGCGCGAACTATGAGCCGGAAGTGACTATCGTCCCCGGCATAGAGTATCTCAAGAGCGCAAAGCCTGACTTCATGACCATATATATCGGCGGCCTTGACGAAACGGGGCACAGCAAAGGATGGTACACTCCCGAATACTATGCCATGCTAAGCCGCGTGGACAATGCTATAGGAAAAATTATACAGACCGTAAAAGATGCCGGTTACTTTGACGAAACCATATTCATCATAACATCCGACCACGGAGGCATCGAC
>CAVFSQ010000048.1:0-8824 GCA_963625145.1 Bacteroidaceae bacterium
ATCCCACACTATCTGCACAAACAACTCGGTGCCACCTCCCGCCTGGGCAAAATAAGCCTTACGGTAGTATGCTTCGGCATCGTTCAGCTTTCCTTCCTCAAGGCTGAACAGGCCGCAATAGTAGAGCACATCCTGGTCGGTTTGGTCGTCTATGGCACGCACCATACTCCAAGCCTCGCCCCGACGGCCGCCCGAAAACAATATCTCGGCTTTCATCAAAACGGCGAGCACAGAATTGGGATGCAGGGCCAGGATATAGTCAAGGCATGCCAGCGCATCGTCCTTTCGCGACATGTCGTTGTAATAATAATCGGCCACATCAAGCAAATCGTCTTCATCGAAATAGTCGTGCTGCCCGCGAAACAGCATGGTTTCGTAACGGTCAACGCACGCGCGAACTTGAGGATCTATTTGCTTCCTGTTGTTTTGGTTTGTCATTTATTCTTTTTGGTCCAATTGTCTTTCAAACTCACAGAGCGGTTGAACACCGGTTTTGCCTCGGTTGAATCGGGGTCTTTCATAAAGTAGCCTATGCGTTGGAACTGAAGGTATTCGCCAACAGGGCGCTCGGCGCCGAACTTTTCAATATAACAATGCTGGAGCACTTTCTTGGAATCGGGATTAAGCAGTTCCCGGAAGTCGCGTTCATCACTCGAAGGGTCTTCCACAGCGAAAAGATGTTCATAAAGACGCACTTCGGTTTCAACGGCCGAATGCACGCTCACCCAATGCAGCGTTCCCTTTACCTTGCGGTCGGCACCCGGAAGGCCGCTGCGCGTTTCGGGGTCGTATTCGCAATAAACTTCCACCACCTCGCCGGCTTCGTTTTTCAGGCATCCCGTGCACTTCACGATGTATGCGTTTTTGAGCCGCACTTCCTTGCCAGGGGTCATGCGGAAGAACTTCTTCGGTGCGTCTTCCATAAAGTCGTCGCGTTCTATCCAGAGTTCTTTCGAGAAAGCTATCGTGTGCTTGCCTTCTTCGGGGCGCTCGGGGTTGTTCTCCGACTCCATTTCTTCAGTTTTGCCTTCGGGGTAATTAGTTATTACCAGTTTCAAGGGATTGAGCACTGCGCTCACGCGGGTTGCCCTTTGGTTGAGGTCCTCGCGTGCTGCTGCTTCCAGCATGGCATAGTCGTTGAGCGCATCATATTTGGTGTAGCCTATCATTCTTATGAACCTGCGTATCGCCTCAGGCGAATATCCGCGCCGGCGAAGCCCGCACAGAGTGGGCATACGGGGATCGTCCCATCCGCTGACTTTCTTTTCCTCTACGAGGGCAAGGAGCTTTCGCTTGCTCATAACGGTGTATGTGAGGTTAAGGCGGTTGAATTCGTACTGTCTGGGGCGGTTGTCGTCAAGTTCCTTGCCTTCCTTGAGCAAATCGATGAAATAGTCGTATAGAGGTCTGTGGGGGACAAATTCCAACGTACACACCGAATGGGTTACACCCTCGAAGTAATCGCTTTGCCCATGGGCAAAATCGTACATGGGATATACTTTCCATTTGGTGCCTGTGCGGTGGTGCGGCGTATTGATAATGCGGTAAATCACCGGGTCGCGGAAATGCATGTTCGGGTTTGCCATATCTATTTTTGCGCGCAGCACCATAGAGCCTTCGGGTACTTCGCCGTTGTTCATCTTGCCGAACAGTTCAAGGCTTTCTTCAACAGGGCGGTTGCGGTATGGACTGTCGGTGCCGGCCTGGGTGGGCGTGCCTTTCTGGGCAGCTATCTCGGCACTGGTCTGCTCGTCAACATAGGCTTTGCCTTGCTTGATTAGCTTGACGGCAAAATCCCACAGCTGCTTGAAATAATCGGATGCATAATAAATGTTTCCCCATTTGAAGCCAAGCCATTGTATATCGCGCTTTATGCCTTCTACATAGTCGGTGTTTTCCTTTTGGGGATTAGTATCGTCGAGCCGGAGATTGCACACACCACCGAATTTCTCGGCGATGCCGAAGTCTTCGCATATAGCTTTGGCATGGCCTATATGAAGGTAGCCGTTCGGTTCGGGCGGGAAACGGGTCTGCACCCTGCCTCCGTTTTTGCCTTCAGCCAAATCGCTGGCCACGGTTTGCTCTATGAAATCAAGGTTTCTCTGTTCCTCTGCGGTCTTCTCTTCCATTGGTTGTCTGGTTTTTGTTTTTCGGGGTGGCCTTCAGCCTCCCTTCGTTATTGTTTATGAAACAATTTTATGCGCTGTTCCTCAGAAAGTTTGCATATCATGAGTTTTCCGTCTTTTTCGGCAACGATATAGCCGTCGAGACCCTGCACCACCACTTTTTTGTTTTGCGCACAGTGTATAATGCAGTTGTTGGTTTCGTAAAGATCTACGTTCCCCACTACGGCATTGCCATGCACATCGCGGTCTATCTGGTTTCTTAGCGCGCCCCATGTGCCTACATCGCTCCAGCTGAACGATGCCGGATACACAAATATCTCTTCTGCCTTTTCCATTATGGCATAGTCAACACTTATTGACTCTATGTCAGCGTAAACATCCTCTACTGCCTGAGCTTCGCAAGGCGTTCCGAATTTTTCGGAAAGAGCCTCAAATTTCCTGGCCATTTCGGGCTGGTACACTCTGAAGGCATTGACAATGGTCTGTACGCTCCACACAAATATGCCTGCATTCCAAAAATAGTTGTTCTTTGCAATATACTGCTTGGCAAGGTCCAATGAAGGTTTTTCCTTGAACGAGTCAACCCGATAAATGTTCTTTGCCCGCGACGACGCATAGCTCAAATCGGCTTCTATGTATCCGTAGCCTGTTTCTGGCGCCGTTGGGTGCACACCAAGGGTTACAATCGAATCGGTTTCGGCAGTGAAATCCATGCATTCGGATATGACCTGCGCAAACTGCTTCACGTCGCCCACTACATGGTCGCTGGGGGTTATCACGATATTTGCCCGAGGGTTGATTCGCTTTATTTTCCAACTAACGTAAGCGATGCAAGGCGCAGTATTGCGGCGGCAAGGCTCCAGCAGAATGTTTTCGACAGGGATGTCGGGCAACTGGCTGTGCACCTGTTCGAAATAATTCTTCGACGTAACCACCCATGTATTCTCTGTGGGGCAAACGTCGCGGAAGCGGTCGTATGTCATTTGAATGAGCGAGCGCCCAGTGCCAAGCACATCGAGGAACTGCTTGGGAGTTTCTTCGCTGCTCATGGGCCAGAACCGGCTGCCTACACCGCCGGCCATTATCACCAAATGGTTGTTGCTTTGCATATAATGGTCTTCTGTTGTAACGGTTTTATTTGTGTTCCTGCATATCTCCCTCAATAGTGAGCCTCACCATGGGATTCTTTGCATTGGTGCGCAAGGTAACTGTTTTCTTGAACTTGCCCGGGAATTTGCCGAGACCATTGTAAACCACTTTCACCTCGCCGGTCTTGCCCGGAGCTACGGGCTCTTTGGTATAGGTGGAAACGGTGCATCCGCAAGATGTTACTGCCTGGTTTATAATCAATGGCATGTTGCCGGTATTGGTATAGACAAACGTATGGGTCTGTTTGCCAGCATCGGCATAGAAAGTGCCGAAATCAAAAGATGTGGTATCGAACTTGATGTCGGCAAACTTCTCCTGCGCACAAACTGCACCTGCAAACAAAACTGATACTATCTGTAAAAACAGTTTCTTCTTCATGTCATTTCGCTTTTTTATACAATGCAAATATACGAATTAATGGGGAACGGATGTCATCAAAGCAAAATTTGCGTAATGAAAAGCGCGTTTTTACGTATATGCTTGTACGTGCGAAGCGGGGACTTTCCCGTTTCCGGTAAAAAGTCCCCGCATTGCTGAAAAGATTTGTTTGCTTGCCGTTACTTCACCACTACTTTTCGGGTAACAGTCTTGCCGGTGGCGCTGTCGGTAGTGCACAGAATGTATATTCCGGGAACCGAAGGCCGGCTGTTGTATTCATACCCATTGAGATCGTACCAGCGGTTTTCGGCAGAATCAGCCGAGACGAAACCTATGGCCGTGGGCGAGCCGCTGTCGAACTCCACTTCGAAAGGAGTAGCGTAGGTGCCGTATACCGCATCGGTTGCATATGTCAGCAGCAAAGGCGTGGTGAGCACTCCGCTCTCGTGGGCAATATAGAATTTCAACTGGCAAGTGCCGTCGCCGGGAATCGTGAAATAGGCATAGCCGGCGGCATCTGTCACTTCGGCAGTGCGGCATTCACCGTCTTGGGTAAATACTCCTACCTCGGTGTTGGCACATGGAATGCCGTTGTACGTTACCCGCGCCACTACACACATATTGCCGGAATAGAGGTGGTGGTCAACCGGAGTGAAGGTGTGCAGCTGTGCTTCCTGCGAACGGAAGAACTTGGCACTGTAAGCCGATTCCGAAGAAGAGTAAGTGGGATATGCCATGGTGCGGGTTTCGCCGGTGGTGCTGTAAAGCATATACCCGCTTCCGGGAGCAAGAGCCTGCAGCGAACCGTTCCATTCGTAACCGTCGTACATTGCAAATCCGGTTTGTCCCTTCACTATATCGCCATCTTGCGGGTCGAGCGGAGCAAACGCATCGGCAACACTTATGGTGAATGTGTTGTTGTATCCAATCCAGTTCCATCCCGGCTCTACCGTTATAATGCGCTCATTACCGGCAGGATAACGCCCAGTGACTGTAAGAGCCTTGGCTTCCTGCATATGCACCTTAAACATCGATTGGGTTTCAACATCGAAATCATTGCCGTGCCATTGCGCTCCGTCGCTCGTGATAAATGCATTCTTGCTCTTCACGATATCGCCCGACGGAATGACTGCAGCGTAGACTGAAGTTGCCTCAACGTCATCGGGAACGACATACAGCGACGTCCAGTTCCATCCGGCACCGAGATTCAGGATTTGCTCCATAGTGCCCGAAGCTTCAAGAAGTACAGGCGAAGAGTATTTGCCGACAAACTGGTTGAAGCCGTATACCGCTTCCTCGCTGGAGTGAATGTCGGTGTACACTATTCCGGTGCTGGCATCGTAAACGCGGAAAGTGATTGGCGAACCGTCGTCTTCGGTTTTTCCGTAAATGTCCATCATCACGAAATAGGTATCGTAGCGTGAGTTGTAGACGGGATGTGCAGTGCCCCGGCATTCGTTGCCGACAAATGCTGCCACGATATCATCAGAATCGCCCGACGGCACTCCTTGAATACTGAGACTGCCTATGAGGTTCATCATTCCGTCGTAGAGCCGCGGATCAATGCTCCAGTCGGGCTCGTCGCCTTTAACGGTGACCGTTATCTCGAGCGGCGTAACCAGCGATTCGTTGCCTGTCAGATACAGAGTCAATTCGTGCTTACCGATGGGAGCCGACTTTGAAACGGTGAATGTAACAGGAGTCTGTTCGAGAGCTTCGGTAGTGCCTCCGGTTGTGCCGGCCACGAGCCACGACGGCATACCGGTAAGCGTCCACATCTGTTGCTGGCCACCATTGTTGACGATAGTGGCAGATATTGTGGCTTCGTCGGCAACATGCTTCACGGTGCTCACCGTAGGCTCTGCCCAAGCAAGTTCGCACTGACTGACGAAAGCCGACCATGTTATGGCCGAAGACTTGTTGCCGTTGTTGTCACTCACATTCTTTACGGTGAAATGCAACGTGCAGCCTTCTATCGATGCAGCGTCTGCGTCAATGTCTATGACAATGGTGTTGTCGCTGGCAGTATATGTAAACGGCACATTGGTTTCCGTGGGCTTCGCGCGCAAGGCAGGAGCTTCGTCTGTGAAAGTCAAAGCTGTGCCGTAGGCGGCATAATGCCCGCTGCCGCAGATGTCGTCGGGTGTGGATTTTGTCACAACCTGATGATTTGTATTTACCGTCTTCGTTTCAAACGGATAGTAAGCTACAAGACCATCTTCCGTGCCGGTAAGCCGTTGGTGACTGCGCTGTTTGATAATGTCGGCGTTGAGCGTGGCATTCCATACGCGCACTTCATCAATTTCTCCCTTAAGCGCACGGTCGTAGGTTATTATGCCGTCGTTGTTGATGCGGCGTGCTCCTATTGTCAAGACGGAGCTGCCAGTCTGCCCGATATTGGACGCGCTTGTAGCGAAGGTACGCACGCCGTCGACGTATACGGCAGCATTGCCTGTACGCAAGATATTGAGCGCCACATGATGCCATGCATTGTCGAGAATAGACTCTGTGCCGGCATCGTATGTATTGCCCACCGAAGTAAGGCGCAGCATACCGTCGGCCGTCATCCAGAGCGACACTTCGCCAGAGATGAACAACTGTGTTTCGCCTTGCTGCTTGTCGGCGCGCATCCACAACTCTATTGCGCAATTGTCGGTGCTGAGAGGCGATATTTCGGCAGTGTGAATGTCAAGGTGCGACGTTCCGTCGAGTTCCACAGCCTTGTTCTCATTGTCAAGATACCATGTAGCATCGGCCATATGCATATGGCGGTTGCGTGCATAGTCGGTAATGGTTGTGCCTTCTCCCTCGCCCATCTTCCAATAGCCTACGAGGTGGGCAGTTGACGGGTTCTTGGTCTTCGAGCGTGAAAGCAATGCAGAACTCATATCATGCGCTTCGTCCCAAAGGGCGAGTTCGTGCACGGCACCCTGCATCTTGCACCCAACTGCCAGCTTCCCGCTGCCTTCGTATGACGGCACGTGTGTGTTGCTGAAAAGAGTTGTGGTATATTGGCCGTAGCTTACAGCCGCATTGAGCAAAGCCCCACTCGCTTGCACGTCATAACTCAGCGAAAGGAATGCCCATTCGTCGGAAGGCATATAACCTTCGGAAGTATACGCCTGCGAACCCAAGCCGACAACAAGACGATAGTTTTCGTCAACCGAAACAGTGAATTTCGAAGCGCCGTTGCCATGCTCCAGCAAAGTACCCGGTCCAGTTGCACGCACCCATACATCTATAGAGAAGTCCTTTCCTGCAAGGGAAATGTCGGCTTCGGTCGTTGCGGCTACATCGGTATTGCTCATGCGCAGTGCCGTGCCATGGTCTACATCCGAGCCGTTGAGCACACCAGTCACCAAGAAGTTCATATCGGATGTAAGTTCGGAACCGAGAATGGGCTCGTTGAATGTGATGCTGATATCATCACCTACGGAAAGGATTCCGTCGGCCGGCGACGGCTGTCCCAGCGGAACGGGTTTCTGCATATCCTTGACAAGCGCAATCTCGTTGCTTGAGCGCGTCACTTCGCCCTGAGCCCCGCGTGTTACCGAAAGCACACGGAACGTGTAGTTGCCGTCGCTGTAGCTTTCCATCGGCAACAGGTATCCGACGGTAGAGCCGGTTTCGGGCAGGAGTTCGTTGTGCCCGGTGGTGTCGGAAGCATTGAGCACGTATTCACGCACAGTAGTCCAGTCGGTGTTTCCCTGCTTCTTGTATTGAATGCGGAAAGCCTTGAGGTTTCTATAAGTCCGGTCGAACTGACTGAAAGAGATATTGAGGTCGGAACCTACACTGGAATTAAGCGTAGTGTGGTCGAGAGCCATGGTTACGGGCGATGACGACGGCACGAAATGAGCCGTTATATAGGCCGTATCGGCTATCTGCTCCCATGTGGATGTTGCGTCGTATTGTGTCTGCGACGCAAGCACTATACCGACGTTGCTAAAGTCAAGAACGCCGAGATCAGTCTGGTAAAGTTGCAGTACTTTCGTTACTGTTTCGCCTGCCGGAATCTTTATAATACGGCTTTCTGTCAGCGGCATGCCGTTGATGCTAATTTTGGCGCTACTGCTTGCCGAGTCGTCGATAACGAGCAGTTTGTAGTAAACATCATCGCCGGTTTCCGACTGGTTGCTCATGTTCAAAGTAAAGTTGGCTGCGCTGCCGCTTGGTATATCGGAGATTATAGCCGATTCCACGTCAATCACAGGCTTTTCTATTTGCATGGTAGCTTCCATGATTGTAGTGCCGGGATTGTAGTACTTGGTTTCGACTTCGCCTTCGTACGGGCCGCTAGTCTGTCCGCCACGCGTGCGGAAGATGGGGCCGTAATTGCCGTATTTGTAAACATCCACGGTAATTGCATCGGCAGCATCGCCATCGGCTAGCGTATAGGCGAATTCTGCCATGTCGGTAGTGGTGCTTTCGGTTTGGACATGCGTTCCACCACCGGTCTTGGTGCTGGCTTCTATTATGATACCTACTTTATTGATTGTCGCTCCAGCTTTATTGCCAATAACGGCCGAGCCTACAACCGTGCAGTCGTATGTGCTGCCCTCGCTTGATTCCGTAGTCTGGGTTTCGTTGATAGTGGTACCGGCGTCAAACGAATAGTTCTTGTCGAGATATTTCTCGCGGTCTTTGTAGACTGTCACCTTCTGCTCTTCGTTTACAGCCAATGCATTTTCCCAAATTTGAATTTGATTGTTGCACCAAAGCACAGAGTCGGTATAGACTTTTATGGAATCGGAATTGTTTAGAGGCACTATCATTTTGTATGATTTACCTAAAGACAACGGGCCTGTTGTAGCGCTATCGCCCCACACTTTAGTGTCGTGGTTGTCGGAGCCAAACTTCGAGTCATCGGGAGAGAGCATCGTGATATACTTCGGCGATTTCATGGACGCGGTGCCCACTGCAGATTTATATTCTAACTCGTCCACCGTCTGCAACATGTTGTCGCGCATGGAGCGGAGATTGGGAATCAGAACATTTTCTATGTGCCATGCCGTATATCTGAACGATGTAGTGAATTGCAGACCTGTTGTCCACACTTCTTTTGTATTAAGATTAGTGGTATCTCCGTCGCGATGGAATCCCAAGTTAGTGGCTATGCCATAGAGAATATTGTTGGATATTCCCATAAACACGTCGCCGTTGGCCCCGAC
>CAVFSQ010000049.1:0-8754 GCA_963625145.1 Bacteroidaceae bacterium
CTGCAGCACAGGCTTATAAGGCCGATGCCGAAAACCTCAAGAATGCCGTCAAGACGATGTGCAAGAAGAAGAGCGCCGAGCAGCTCGCAGCCATGGGCTATTATTTCCTCGACAAGAAGGAATATGTGCTGGCCAAGGAAACTGCCGACCGCGCCTACGACAAAGACAGCAAGGCTATCAGCGGCATCATGCTGCAGGGCGATATAGCCAAGGCTCAGCAGAAATGGGGCGAGGCTGCGCAGAAATACGACGAAGCCCTTAACTACGACCCCGAAATCGTGGACCTCTATCTCAAGAAAGCCGACGTGTTCCGCAATAGCGATCCCTCAATGGCTTTGCAGGCAATGAGCGAACTCAAGAACTTCGCGCCCGACCTTCCCGAAACTAACCTAGGACTTGCACAACTCTATTACAAAACCGCCAAGATGAAGGAAGCTGTGGAATCGTACAAGGCTTATCTCGCCGTTGAGAAGAACCCCACTATCGAAGTGCTTCAAGAATATGCCATATCTCTTTTTGCCGATACAGCCTACGCTGAGGCCCAGAAGGTGGCAGAGCAGGGATTGGCAAAAGACGCCAAGAATCTTGCGCTCAACCGTATACGTTTCTATACCGATGTCGAAGAAAAGCAGTACGACAAGGCTTTCACCGACAAAGACAAATTTTTCGGCCAGTACAACGACACTCTCTACAACTATCGCGACTATACCTACCTCGGACGGCTCGAGAGCAATATGAAGATGGTGAAGGAAGCTATCGACCATATGCAGAAAGCTGTTGAACTGAAAGACAAGGCAAAGAAAAGCGATATTTCTCTCTACAAAGACCTTTCTGATGCCTATGCCGAGGCTCTTGACTACGACAACGCCATAAAATACTACAAGGCATACGCCGACTCGACGGGAGCAGAGCAGCTCGGAGCGCTCGACCTGCTCAACCTCGGCAAAATCTACTATCAGGCAGCTAGCGACGAGAATACCGCCGATGACAGGAAAACCGCCTACATAAGCGAAGGCGACAAGATATTCGCAGAACTCGGCGAACGCAAGAAAGACCTCTACTACGGGCCGTTCTGGCGCGCACGCATCAATCTGCTCGTTGACCCTGCTGCTGCCAACGACAATGCCAAGGCTTACTACGAGGAAGCCCTCAAGCGTTTGGGCGACGGCGACGGCAACAAGTCGTACAAGAAAGAGGCTAACCGCTATCTCGCCTTCTACTACATGAAGAAGGACGACAACCAGCAGTCGAAGCTGTATTGCGAGAAGACGCTTTCTATCGACCCCGAAGACAAGCTCGCCAACACAATACTTAAACTGGTATCGAAGTAACAGTGCTTTACGCAAATTAGGGCGCAACCTATAGAAGTGCGCAGGAGTTATTGCTCCTGCGTATTTTTTTGCGTTTGGCCGGTGTTCTAAATGGCGTTGTAGGCAGTGATTGTGCGCTGCGCGCAACTTCGCGCACCAAAAGTTTGCGCTTTCGTCCAATGTTAGTACCTTTGTTGCACACACGCCGCTACGGGCGGTGAATCTTGCAGCAATCATGAAAAAAGTCATAACTTACGGAACCTACGACTTGCTCCATCAGGGGCATATTAATCTGCTTCGCCGTGCCAAGGAGTTGGGCGATTACCTTATTGTGGGCGTTACCAATGACAATTTTGACCGCGACCGAGGGAAACTCAATGTGTGCAACAATGTGCTCGAAAGGGTGGAGGCGGTTAAGGCTACGGGTTATGCCGACAAAATCATTATCGAGGACTATGTGGGGCAGAAAATCGACGATATACAGAAGTACAACGTCGACGTCTTTGCCGTTGGCTCGGATTGGGAAGGCAAGTTCGACTATCTCAACGAGTACTGCAAGGTGGTTTACTTGCCGCGCACCGAAGGCATTTCGTCAACGATGCTGCGCAACGAGTCTCAGGGCGTCGTGAAGGTGGGCATCGTGGGGTGCGGAAGGGTGGCGCAGCGTTTCCCGTCAGAGGCCGCCGTAGTCAGTGGCGTCGAGACTGTGGCTTGCTACGACACCGACAGCGCCCGATGCCGCGCTTTCGCCGCGAAACACGCAGGCGTCCGCGCTTGCGACGATATGGCGCAGCTCTATAGCCGTGTCGATGCCGTGTATGTGGCCACGCCACATCCGGCCCATTACACCTGCATAAAAGGCGCCCTGCTCGAGGGCAAACACGTGCTGTGCGAAACGCCTATGGTGTTGCGCAAGGCCGAGGCAGAAGAGCTTTACGCGCTGGCCGAACAACGGGGCGTGATTCTGATGGAAGCCAACAAAACTGCCCATTGCCCGGCGTTCAATCATCTTATGGTGATTATCAAGTCGGGGCTGATAGGCGAGGTAGTTGACATCGAGGCTTCGCTCTCGCAGCTTCTCGACCGCAGCGGCCGCGAGTTCGACTGCAGCCAGGCCGGCGGCTCGATGTACGAAGAGGCAAGCTATCCGCTTCTCCCCATCATAAAGTTGATGGGCATCGGCTACGAAAGCCTCAGCCTGTATTCGCGCATGGAAAACGGCGTGGACGTCTACACCCGCGGCGTGTTCCACTATCCGCGTGCCACTTGCTCGTTCAAGGTGGGGCTGGGTGTCAAGACCGAAGGGTGCCTGGTGGTTTCGGGCACAAAAGGCTACGCTTATGTTCCGGCACCGTGGTGGAAGACCGATTATTTCGAACTCCGTTACGAAGACCAGAACGAAAACAAGAAGTATTTCTACAAGTGGGACGGCTTCGGCCTGCGCTACGAGATACAGGAATTTGCGCGTTGTATAGCGGGCCGCCGCTTCTCGTCGGCACGTCTGCGCCGCAGCGAGAGCATTTGCATGGCCCAGATTATGGAACAGTTTGCCGACAGGGTAAACTTCAATGTAATATAACCCGGATTTTCGAAAAACTTTATTGCAGTAATGATAAATTTCACTGTTGGCCCGGTGCAGTCGAGCGAAGCTGTAAGGGCGGTTGGCGCTGAGCAGGTGCCTTATTTTAGAACGTCGGAGTTCTCGGAACTGATGTTCGAGAACGAAAGGCTCGTAAAGAAGTTCGCCAAGGCTTCAGGCGACTCGAAGGCGCTGTTTCTCACCGCTTCGGGATCGGGCGCCATGGAAGCCGCGGTAATGAACACGCTTTCGCCGCGCGACAAGGCGTTGGTGGTGAACGGTGGCAGTTTCGGGCAGCGCTTCGTTGATCTTCTGCAGCTGCACGGCATTCTATATACTGAAATACGCCTGCAGCACGGCAAGGCACTGAAGCCTGAACACCTCGCCCCGTTTGAAGGAAAGGGCTATACCGCATTGCTTGTCAACAAGCACGAAACGTCGACTGGCGTGCACTACGATATCGATATGATAGCCGACTTCTGCCGGCGCAATTCGCTGTTCCTTATAGTAGACTGCATCAGTTCGTTCCTTGCCGACCCGTTTGACATGCAGCGTCTAGGTGCCGGAGTGATGATTACCGGAAGCCAAAAAGCGCTGGCCTGCCCTCCGGGAATATCGGTGATGGTGCTTTCGCCCGAAGCCGTAGACCGGGTTAATGCCACAAAGTGCGTTTGCCGCTACTTCGACTTGCAGACGGCGTTGAAGAATATGGAGCGCGGGCAGACACCGTGGACTCCCGCCGTTGGTATACTGCGCCAAATCAATGTGCGTCTCAGGGAAATCGATGCTGCCGGTGGGGCAGAGAGCGAAATAGCCCGCACGCATGCTTTGGCCGAATATTTTCGCGCGCATATCGCAGGTTTGCCGCTGCAGATTGTCTCCGAGTCGCTGTCGAACGCCGTTACACCGCTTCATCCTTTGAATGTTTCGGCTTACGATATCTTCCTGAAACTGAAGGACGACTATGGCATCTGGGTTTGTCCCAACGGAGGCGATATGAAAGACACTCTTTTCCGCGTGGGGCATATCGGGGCGCTCACAACCGGAGACTACGACAAACTGGTCGACGCCTTGCACGATATGCATCAGAAAGGACTGCTGTAACCTTGTTTAATACCCACGCTCGGCGTGGGTACAACTATGGGCAAATGTGGGCGAAGATGTGCGTCATTCCAGCTGCGTATGGGAAGCGCTGTAAGAGTTTATGTTGCTTTTCAAAGAGCAAAGCACATAATATTTCCGCTATGCGTAGACAATTTTTCTTTTATGCGCATAGAATTTTCCTGCTGTGCGCATAAAATCTTTTCGTTTTGCGCTTCCAGTTTCTCTGAATGCCGCGAGAAAAGTGTTTCGAAATGCGAAATGCAGTCAATTATCACTATTTTTGCAACACAATACTTGTGATTATGAAAAGGAAAATATGTTTCTTGGCAATTATGCTATGCCTGATGGCTGTGCCATTCCCGGCAAATGCCCTGTGGCTTACCGTTAATACTTCGAAGAGCGCCAACCAGGCCACAGTTACCAAAGATTCCGAAACCGGTGAGTTCACCGTGGTGACTTCGGGTACCGACCCTTATTTCTATCTTACAGCGTTTTCCGCGGCGCTCGACTCAAGCACCGATTCGCTTACGTTCGAGTATAAGTCGTCGGCCAATATCTACGACCTGCAGTTGTTTTTCTGTGACCCGGCTTCGGAGGAGCGTTCGCAGCATTTCTACAACCTGCTGAAGAAAACCGACGAGTGGTCTAAGGTGACAATAAGCATTGCCGACGCAATATCCAAGTTCGACTGGCAAAATGCCGGCAACTATCTGCGCATCGACCCGGGACGCAATTCGGGCGTTACGCTGCATTTCCGCTCGTTCTATATCAATTCGAAAGACAATTCGCTGTCGTATGAACAGAAAACCCGCATATCAAACCATATCGACACTTATTCGAAACGCCAGTTCAATTCGGCCGTGACAAATGTGGATGTTACCTTGAGCTCCATAAACGTGTCGGGAACATGCGGGAGCGACAACCGCAAGTATGCCGTGGTTGAAATACCACTTTACCAGGATATCACCGAAACTACCTCATTTGTAAGCCGCACCGAAATCTCCTCGAAAGACTTTACCGTGCAGTTCCCGCGACGTGTGTCGCGCAACGGCTACACCTACGACCGCCTGCTGTCGAAATGGGCCATCGTCGATGTTACCGACGGCAAGGACTCGCTGGTGTCGCACGCACGCTATGCCGATGAGGTGAAAGCCAAAAGTTCGCCCCAGGCCATGACTCTTAATACAAAGAAAGGGCTGGGCGGGTTCATCTGGAACGGCAACCGCTTCGACCTCGACAGCCTGGGCATTGGCAGCGTCACGGTAAACGTGGTGCTCAACAGTATAGTTTCAATGACTGGGGCATCGGGTTACTACAGCTACTCGTATGGAGGGAAAACTTACTACATGAACGCCAGCATGGTAAACTACTACGACCAGCTATTCCTGTTCTGCCTGCAGCGCGGCATCACCGTGTCGGCAATAATCCTAGTGGTGCCTTCGGGCGGCGACACGAAGTTTACCGATGCAATACGCCACCCCGAATATACCACGGGCCCCTACTGCATGCCCAATTTCACAACTATTGCCGGAGTGCAGGCTTATGCGGCGGCAATCGATTTTCTGGCAAAACGCTACAACGGCGCTACCTACGGGCGCATAAACCACTGGATTCTGCACAATGAGGTTGACCAGGGAAACTATTGGACCAACATGGGCACGCAGCCTTTACCGCGCTACACCGATTCCTATATGAAGTCGATGCGGCTCGTGAGCAACATTGTGCGCCAATACGACCAGAACGCAGCAGTACTCGTCTCGTTCACTCACTCGTGGAAATCGTCGTCGGGCTCTGGCAACTACACCACCTGCGATATGCTTGATTTCATAAACCGAATGTCGCAGGCTGAAGGAGACTTCTGGTGGGGACTGGCATGCCATCCATATCCCGAAGACCTTACCAAACCGCAGTTTTGGAAAAACGACACTCACTCCACCTACAACCTTAAAACTTCGGGCTATGTTACTTTCAATAATCTTGAAGTGCTGAGCGAGTGGATGCTCATTCCTGCAAACAAATACCAGGGCACTACCAAGCGCATCCTCTTCCTGTCTGAGCAGGGCACCAACTCGCCTTCCTACAGTGCCAGCGACCTTAAACTGCAGGCTGCCGGAGCATGCTGGGCGTGGAAGAAAGTGTGCCGCCTTGAGGGCATCGATGCCATGCAGTGGCACAACTGGCAGGACAACCGCGCTGAAGACGGACTGCGCATCGGACTGCGCTACTATTCCGATGACGAGACGCATCCCAATGAGCCGAAGCCCGTGTGGTACGTGTGGCAGGCTGCCGGTACCGACAACGAAGAGTCGGTGTTTGCCCCGTATATGTCAATACTCGGCATTTCAAACTGGGAAAGCATTTTCAGATCGGTAATCGGGTCGGTGGGAACTGTGTCTGCCGGCAAACCTGCGCTCGATGTATACGGCACGGAGGGCGCTATAGTGAACAAGTCGGGCGTTCCCGTCAGCGTCTATACGGCAGCCGGAGCGCTTGTGGCAAGGACTTCGGGCAACGTCGTGCTTCCTGCGGGCATTTATATTGTGCGCAGCGCAACGCAAAGCCGTAAGGTGATTGTGAAATAACGCCGGCAAAACGCGGTTGCGGTTCGCCTAAAACAAAGTGCCGGTCACGGAATCCCGTGGCCGGCACAATTATTGTAGTAACAGTTTGTTTCTGAGCCCGAAAGAAAAGGCACGGCGCGCATGCGCTATTCCGTTTTTCTTATGACGCGGCACGGATTGCCTGCAGCCACCACGCCTTCTGGAACGTCGCGGTTCACTACGCTTCCGGCGCCTATTACGCTGCAGCTGCCTATGGTGACTCCTGGCAGAATGCTTACGTGGCCTCCAATCCACACGTCGTCGCCTATAGTTATGGGCTTCGCTGCCTCGTAGCCCTGGCGCCGCGTTTCAACCTCGAACGGGTGGAATGCGGTGTAGAGGCCTACCTGCGGCGCGATGAACACGTTGTTGCCTATGCGCACTTCGGCTTCGTCGAGCACCACGAGTCCGGTGTTGGCAAAGAAGTTGTCGCCTACGTGTATGTTGTATCCGAAGTCGCAGTGGAAGGGCGAAAGTATCATGCAGTTGCTTCCCATACTGCCTAGCATTTGTTGCAGCATTGCGGTGCGCTCGCCGGTATGCGTGAATGGCACTGCGTTGAAGGCCGCTACCATATCGGCTGCTTGGCGGTATTCGCGCGAGAGTTCTTCGTCGGCAAACGGGCGGTAGAATTCACCGGCAGCGCGCAGTTGTTTGGCATTCATTGGCGTGAGGGTTTGTTGTCGGTGCTTTGTGCAAGTGCGGCGTTTATGTTGTAAATGTATTCCAGCAGTTCGTCACGGCCGGTCTTGCGCTGCGAGGAAGTTATGAACATCGGCGGCAGCTCTTCCCATGTTTCGGCAAGTGCCGAGTGCATGGCTTCGATGTTATCCTTCACTCCCTTGTCGCCCCGGCGGTCGGCTTTTGTGAACACCACTGCCAGCGGAATGCCGCTGGTGCCGGCGCGGTTGATGAAGTCGATGTCGATTTTCTGTGGTGCCACGCGCGAGTCGACGAGCACGAAAAGGCAGGTGAGCTGTGCGCGGTTGGCAACGTAGTCGGATATGATGCTGCCGAACTTTGCGATGTCGGTTTTGCTGCGGCGTGCATAGCCGTAGCCGGGAAGGTCGACGATATACCAGCTGCCGTTGATGAGGAAGTGGTTGATGAGCATCGTCTTTCCCGGCCGGGCCGAGGTGAGGGCAAGCTTGCGCCGCCCGCAGAGCATGTTGATGAGGCTGCTTTTGCCCACGTTGCTGCGCCCTATGAAGGCATATTCCGGGCGGCCGTCGGCAGGGCAGCGGGCAAGGTCGGAGTTGCTTATCACGAACTCCGAGTTCACAATGTCGTATTTCTTTCTTCGCGGTGGGGGAGTGTTCATAGGTGTTGGTGTTTCGCAAATGCATTGCAAAGTTAGGTATTTTGGCTGAGTTTTGCCGGCATATGGCTTGGCGCTGCCTTATGTATGCCTGTCACTGCGAAGTTTTTATTACCTTTGCAAGGCTTTTTCGGTAAAAGCCATTACTGACAATGCAACAGCAGTATCCCTCGAAGTTGCTCAACCGCGCGGTGGATGAATTCGCCAAGCTGCCCGGAATAGGGCGCAAGACTGCCTTGCGCCTGGTGCTTCACTTGCTGAGGCAGGAAGAGGAGGCGAGCGACAGTTTTGCCGAGGCCGTGAAGACCTTGCGCCACGAAGTGAAATACTGCAGCGTCTGCCACAATATATGCGACGGCGACGTGTGCGACATCTGCTCGAATCAGCGCCGCGACCCGTCGACAATATGCGTGGTAGAGAATGTGCAGGACGTGATGGCTGTGGAGAATACCCAGCAGTACCGCGGCCTGTACCACGTGTTGGGAGGGGTGATATCACCCATCAATGGCATAGGCCCTTCAGACATTGATGTGCAGTCGCTCGTGGAGCGTGTGGAAGCCGGCGGAGTGAACGAGGTGATACTTGCGCTCAGCCCTACGATGGAAGGCGACACCACCAATTTCTACATAGCGCGGCGGCTGGCTGCCACGCGAGTGAAAGTCTCGGTGATAGCGCGCGGGGTGACTGTGGGAGACGAACTGGAATATACCGATGAAGTGACTCTCGGGCGGTCGATACTCAACCGCACCGAATTTTCTGCAAAACACTGAAACACTACACAGAAATGAATACAAGGATAAAGGAACTCGTGCATCAGTTGGGGGCATTCTATGTCGCCTATAT
>CAVFSQ010000050.1:0-8574 GCA_963625145.1 Bacteroidaceae bacterium
AGCAGGGACAATACAAAGCCACAATCGAAGACACCGGCAGCGGCAGCATATACGACGACCAGGTGGCGCTCGTGATCAACACCACCGACGCCGCCGGCAACCAGCTACTGATATCGTCTTCGGCATTCCGGCTGAAATACACCAGCAACGTGTTCACTTACTTCGCCCTTCAGAGCAAGCAGAATGCCAGTGTGCTGAAAGACGTGGAAGCCGAAATAGACGGCAACGACATTCGCCTTTACTCCCCATACATCACCGACGCAAAGCAGCTGACGCCCACATTCCACAGCAACGGAAGGGTGTTTATGGGAAACACCGAGCAGACAAGCGGAGTCAGCACCAACGACTTCACCGGCGACGTAGTATACAAGGTAGTTTCCGACGACGGCGAAACAAACCTCTACACCGTGAGCGTGAAGTATTCCGGGCTGCCCGTGATGGAGATAAACACTCCCGATGGCGTTGCAATCACAAGCAAGGAAACGTGGACGCCCGGCGTAACCTACAGCATCTTAAATCCCGACGGGCAGACCGAATGCGCGGGGAAGATGCAGATGCGCGGCCGAGGCAACTCCACATGGGGGGCGCCCAAAAAGCCCTACAGCATAAAGCTCTACGAAAGCACGCCGGTGCTGGGGCTCGCCGCCGAACGGCGCTTCGACCTGCTGGCAAACTACTACGACCGCACGCTGATGCGCAACGACGCAAGCCTATACATAGCCCGGCAAGCCGACGGCATGGACTGGAACCCCGACGGAAGGTTCGTGGAAGTGGTGCTCAACGGCAGGCACGTGGGCAACTACTATCTGTGCGAGCATATAAAGGCGGGGGAAAACCGGGTGAACATAGCCGCGCCCGACAACAAGGCAACAACCGGCGACGCAATTACCAGCGGCTTCATAATGGAAGTGGACAAGCACATGGACGAGGCTTTCACTTTCTACTCCACACGGCGCCAGCTGCCCTACATGTTCAAGGACCCGGAAACAGTGAGCGACGCGCAGTTTGCATACATGAAACTGTATGTCGACAGCATGGAAACGGCGCTCTACGACGACACGAAATTCGCAAGCCGCGAGTATCTCGACTACATGGACGCCGACTCGTACGTAGACTGGTGGCTGGTGCACGAACTGACAGGCAACATCGAGCCCACGTCACCGCTGAGCTGCTTCATGCACAAGGACCGGAACGGGAAAATGCAGGCCGGACCGGTGTGGGATTTCGACCTTTACACCTTCCAATACAACAACCACTGGGCCATAATCTACGCGCTATACTACACGCGGCTGTTCGAAGACGCCTCGTTTGCCGCCCTGGCAAAGACGCGCTGGAGCAAGCATTACGAAAAGTTCGGCAAGGCAGTGGAATACATCGAATCGCAAAGCAAGAAACTCGAGCATTCCGACGAGCTCAACATAGCCTTGTGGCCCATAAGCACGCGCGTAAACGGCGACGAGACAATGACATTCCGCGAAGCCATGGAACGGATGCTGACAAACTACCGCGAACGGCTGCTGTGGATAAACAAGAAAATTACGGCTTTGTAAAACGCAAAACGATGCAGGCTGCCACACCGGCAATCTGCACCGCAACTTGCGGAAAGAGGGGGATTCGAACCCCCGAAACGCTTTAGGCGTTTACACGCTTTCCAGGCGTGCCTCTTCAACCACTCGAGCATCTTTCCTTGCAAAAGGTTGAAAAACGGTTTTTGGAACCGGGCGCAAAGTTAACACTTTATTTTCAAAAAAGCAGCAATCCCGGCCGCAAAAGTTTGCGAAGCATTGCATTGCCAGCGCAGAGAATTTTCACGCTAAGCGCCCAGCGCGAAGCGCGCAAAGCTTTTTGCGTCAACTCCAGGCTTTAGGGAAAATGCTGTATGCCGTGAGCGTTGTCACCCTATACACTTCGTCTACCGTGGTGCCGTATATTTCCGCCAGTTTCGCCGCGATATACGGTATAAACGACGGTTCGTTGCGCTTGCCGCGCATTGGCACGGGAGCCATATAGGGGCTGTCGGTTTCGAGCACTATGCGCTGCAGCGGCACCGTGCGGCGCAACACCTCGGGGAGCATCGACTTGCGGAACGTCACTATGCCGCCCACGCCCAAAGCAAAACCCGGGAAGCGCAGAAAGGCTTCGGCTTCATCGTCGCTGCCCGAGAAGCAATGGAATACGCCGGAAAGCTGCATGCCTCCGTTTTCGCCCAAAGCCGCCACAAGTTCGGGCGCAGCATCGCGCGAGTGTATCATCAGCGGCAGGGACCAGCGCCTTGCCCAATCCGTCTGCCGGCAGAAAACTTCGGTTTGCCGTGCCTTGTTGTCGGAGCGGAAATGCAAGTCGATGCCCACTTCGCCCACCGCCACAAAGCCGCCCTTCGTCTCAAGCATGCTTTCCATCTTGTCGAGCACGGCATCGCTGTCATCGTTTATTTCTTCGGGATGAAGCCCTATCATTGGGCAGCACAGGCCGGGCCAGGCGGCGCAAAGCTCGAGCACGGGCCCAAGGGAGGCTGCATTCTCGTTCGGAAGGAATATCTTCTCGGCCCCCGCTGCCACGGCACGCTGCACCACGGCATCACGGTCGGCGGAAAATTCCTCGCCATAGATATGCGAATGTGTCTCTACAAATGTCACGGCTTTCAGTTTTTGCGCCCCACCAGCGACTCAATGAACTGCCATACCGCGGTGCGCCCTTCGTTTTCCGCCGCAATCGAATCGAAGATTGCGCGGCTCATTTCAAAATACCGGCTTATGGCCTGCTGGGCTATGCTGCCGATGCCGAGCCTGTCGTATATTGCGGTGACACCCGCTATTTTGCTTTCGCGCTGGCTTGCATCAACATCCATCCACCGCAGCAATTCGGCGCGGTCGTCGCCCTTGGCAATCTCCAGGGCTTTGATGAGGAGGAAAGTCTTCTTGTTGCACGCAATGTCGCCGCCTATTTTCTTGCCGAACACCTTTGGGTCTCCGTAGACGTCAAGCCAGTCGTCCTGCAGCTGGAAGGCAATGCCCACGGTTTCGCCCAGGCGGTAGAGCTTCTGCGCCGTTTCGTCGTCGGCACCGCCTATAAGCGCGCCCATCTTGGCGGCACAGGCAATGAGCACGCCCGTCTTGAGGCGTATCATCTCGATGTATTCGCTCTCGCTGACGTCAAGGCGGCTTTCGAAATCCATGTCATACTGCTGGCCCTCGCCTATTTCGATGGCCGTGTCGGTAAAGAGCCGGGCGAGTTCCTGTATTTTCGGGGTATTCATTGCCAGCAGATGCCTGTAGGCCAGCACCAGCATCGTGTCACCCGAGAGAATTGCGGTATTGGCATCCCATCGCTTGTGCACCGTGGGCTTTCCGCGGCGCATGTCGGCGTTGTCCATCAGGTCGTCGTGCATCAGCGTATAGTTGTGGTACGTCTCGATAGCCAGCGCAGCCTTGAGCGCCTCGCCGGTGTCGCAGCCGAACATATTGCCAACCAGCATCAGCAGCACGGGACGCAGCCGCTTACCGCCCGCATCGAGGGCATATTTCACAGGAGCATAGAGATTGCGCGGCGCAGCGGGGTATTCCACACTTGCCAGCGCCGAGTTTACCATGTCGGTAACTTCCTTTATCGTATAAGGTTTCATATTCTGAAATTTTTTCTGCAACCAAGCAACTAAAACGAGAAGACAACGGGAACCGTAACCCTCACGACGCTGACTTTGCCGTGCACCTTGCCGGGCTCCCAGCGCGGCATGCGCTTGATGGTGAGCAGCGCCTCGCGGTCGAGCAGCGGATGCACTTTCTTGGTTACCTGCGGGTTCTTCACATTGCCGTCGGCATCCACTAGGAACGACACCTCAACGCGGCCCTGCACCTTGTTGCGCACGCAAATGGGCGGATAATACAGGTTTTGCGTCAGCCACTGCATCAATCCCTTCAACCCACCGGGAAACTGCGGCATCTGCTCCACCACCTCGACAGGCGAGGGGAAACGCGACGACACGCCGGGGTCGGGCATCGAGTCGTTCGCAGCCAGCATGCTGTCGGGCACAGCCACAACCACAGGGCCTTCGGTAGGCTTGCCGGGAGCGTCGGTGCCGAGTATCAACTGCGACTCAACGCTTTCGTCGGGCGATATCTCGGGAGTGAACTTTATAGCATCCTTCACTTTCCTGACGTTGACACGCTGGGCGATGTCGACGACTTTCAGCTCGTAGTCTTTCTTGTGCTTGCGTTCCGGTTTCTTGAGTTTCGAGAGATTGGCAACGGCATCAACCGGTTCTTTTCCGGCAGCGGCAAGCTGCCACTTCAAGGCTATCACGGGCGTAGCCACCAGCAATACGAACGTGCCGCAAACGGCTATCAAGGCCCAAAGCATGTATTTGCCCTCATTACGGCGCAGCACGTAGGCACCGTATTCCTTGTTGCGGCCCTCGAATACAAGATTACACCAGCGTTTTGATAATAAAAGCGGATTCAACACGTTTAATATTCAAATATTGCATTAAGGCGAAAGCCGCCCATACGGTTTGCCTATGCAAAAATAACTCGGATAATCGAGAAAAATGTACCTTTGTCACAAAATTTAGAGGTTAGATGAAAAAACTCCCGCTGCTAATGCTTCCGCTGCTCTTTGCCCTTTCGGCAAAAGGCCAGGAGAAGTCGTCAACATTCAATTTCCTCAAGCTTCCGGTATCGGCCCACGCCGCCGCATTGGGCGGCATGAACGTCTCGGTAGTTGACGACGACCCGACGCTGGCATTCACAAATCCCGCGCTGCTCGCCTCGGTGAGCAACAACACCATAAACCTCAACTACATGTCGTATCTGAAAGGCTCGACAGTGGCATCGGCTTCCTACGCAAAAGCCGTAGGCGAGCGCCACACGCTCGGCTTCAACGCCAATTTCATAAACTACGGCAGCATGGACGCCACCGACGCCACGGGGCAGACAACGGGCAACCTCACGGCAAAGGACTTCAGCATAGGGGCACAATACAGCTACTCGCTTTCGAACAGCTGGGTGGGCGGAGCCACAATGAGGTTCATAACCTCGAAGTATGCAGAATACTCGGCATGCGCTTTGTCGTTCGACCTCGGGCTCAACTATTTCGACGAAGACAAGGACTTCTCGTTTGGCATCGCCATGCGCAATATCGGCGCCCAGCTCAAGAAATTCGACGACCACAGCGAGCATCTGCCTTTCGACATAGACCTCGGCATTTCGAAAGGCATGGAGCATGCGCCCGTTAGGTTCTCGCTGACGATGACCGACCTCACGCGCTGGAGCAGCGACTACTATTACACCGAAGACGGAAAGAAAAGTTCGTTCGGTCGCATACTGTTCAACCATTTCGTGATAGGTGTAGACGTCATACCGTCTGAGAACTTCTACATCTCGGCAGGCTACAATGCGCGCAGGGCCTCAGAGCTAAAAGCGGCGGGCTCGGGGCACTGGGCAGGCTTTTCGCTGGGCGGCGGACTGAAGCTAAGCAAATTCAAACTCGGTGTGAGCTACGCGCGCTATCACGTGGCGGCATCCTCGCTGCTGGCAAACATATCCTACAACCTTTAGGCCAAGGCACAGAAATATGAAAAAGATCATCATAGCCATCGACGGCTATTCATCGTGCGGCAAAAGCACCATGGCACGCTCGCTGGCACAACGCATAGGCTACATATATATCGACACCGGAGCCATGTACCGCGCAGTAACGCTATACTGCCTCGAAAACGGACTGGTGACCGGCGATGGCATTGACACCGCGAAACTCGCAGAAGCCATGCCGTTGATACAGGTGTCGTTCACCATCGACAGCAACACCGGCGGCATAGTTACCATGCTCAATGGGCGTGACGTGGAACGCGAGATACGCACGCTCAGAGTGTCGCAGCATGTAAGCCCCGTGGCGGCGCTGCCGTTTGTGCGCCAGGCACTCACCGCGCAGCAGCGGGCAATGGGGACGCAGAAAGGCATAGTGATGGACGGGCGCGATATCGGAAGCACCGTATTCCCCGATGCCGAGCTCAAGGTGTTTGTAACCGCTTCGCCCGAAGTGCGCGCGCAGCGGCGCTATGACGAACTTGCCGCCAAAGGGCAGAAAAGCGATTTCAGCGAGATACTGAAAAACGTTGAAGAGCGCGACTATATCGACACCCACCGCGAAGTTTCGCCGCTGGTCCAGGCGCCCGGAGCCGTGGTGCTCGACAACTCACACATGACTCTGGCCGAGCAGGACGAATGGCTTATGCAACACTACCGCCAGGCTGCCCAATGAACGTAAACGTAGAAATCGACGAAGGTTCGGGCTTCTGCTTCGGAGTGACGCGTGCCATAGGCATGGCCGAAGAAAAACTTGCTTCCGGAGAGCGGTTCTACTGCCTGGGCGACATCGTGCACAACGACATGGAATGCCGCCGTTTGGCAAAGCTCGGCATGCGCACCATAGGCCACGACGCCCTTGCCGATGTGGGCGGAGCGCAGATACTGCTGCGAGCCCACGGCGAACCGCCAGCCACCTACACTGCCGCCCGCGAGCGGAATATCGGAATAATCGACGCCACATGCCCCGTGGTGCTAAGGCTGCAGCAGCGCATAGCGAAAGAATACGCCCGCCACGACGGCGCACAGATAGTGATTTTCGGCAAACGCGGGCACGCCGAAGTGTTGGGGCTTGTGGGCCAGACTGAAGGCAATGCCATAGTTATCGAAAACCTCGACGACGCATCGCGGCTGGACTTCAGCCGCCCCATACGCCTTTATTCCCAAACCACACGCGCCCTCGACGATTTCAGAGCCATAGTGGACTACATAAGTTCGAAAACCGCAGGGAAGGCGCCGTTCGAATGGCACGACACCATCTGCCGGCAAGTGGCAAACCGGCTGCCCGAAGTGACAGCCTTCGCCGCACGCCACGACGTAGTACTTTTTGTATGCGGACGGAAAAGTTCGAACGGGCACGTACTCTTCGAGGCATGCCGCAAGGTAAACAAGCGCTCGCACTGCATCGAACTGCCCGACAGCATAGAATGGCAATGGTTCGACAACGCTTCGAGTGTGGGAATATGCGGAGCCACATCCACACCGCGGTGGCTGATGGAAGAGTGCGTAGAAGCGATAAAGAACCGCCTGAACGCACAATAAGCGAGCGACATGCGCGTTGTACCAAATAGACAGTAACCTATTTTTAACTTAAAAACAAACAGCAATGAAAAAGTATCTTGCAGAACTCGTGGGCACTTTCACACTCACGTTCCTTGGCTGCGCAACAGCGGTAAGCCTCAACTGCGGAAGCGACACTGCGTCGATAGTTGGCACAGCACTGGCTTTCGGCCTTTCAGTAGTGGCAATGGCCTATACCATAGGCGGAATATCGGGCTGCCACATCAACCCCGCCATCTCGCTCGGCGTTTTCCTTAGCGGCAGAATGAGCGGCAAAGACTGCGCGATGTATATGGTATTTCAGGTAATCGGCGCCGTGATTGCGGCAGCTGTGCTAGCCGGCATAGTAGCCACCGACCCGGCAATTGCCGCAGGCACCAGCACCGGAGCCAACGCCTGCAACTTCGGGCAAGTAAACGGCTTTATAGTGGAACTTGTGCTCACTATGCTCTTTGTGCTTGTAGTGCTCGGGGCAACATCGAAAACCAACGGGGCAACCAACAACTTCGCCGGCCTTGCCATCGGTCTGTCGCTTATACTGATTCACCTGGTGGGCATACACTACACCGGCACATCGGTAAACCCCGCACGAAGCATCGGTCCGGCACTCTTCGAAGGTGGACAGGCACTTTGCGACCTTTGGGTATTCATCGCAGCTCCCCTCTGCGGCGGTGCGCTCGCAGCACTTGTGTGGAAAATTATCGCTCCCGCCAAAGAAGCATAATCCGCTACAATACGCATACAGAAAGTGTGCCGCAGGGATTGCCCACGGCACACTTTCCTATTTTTCTGTGGTTGCAGAAATCTAAATGTCGAGCGTAGCCCCGGCCATAACCGTAGCCCGCGGCATGGGGAAGCCAAGCATCGTCTGATAGCGCTGGGCAAGCAGATTCTCGCCGCGCACATACAGCTTTACGGGCTTTGCCACACGGCAACTTGCCGTAAGGTTCCACAATACAAAATTCTCTTTCACGGCACTGCTTCCGGTGGAAAGATACAAAACGCCTATCCACTGCACTCCGGTAGCCACTTGCCAACGGTTTTTCGTCCAGTCGGCCCCAGCATACAATTTGTTTTCGGGAGCGCCGGTTACCGGGTTGCTCATGTGCAGATAACTGTAGTTGGCATTGAATGCAAGGCAGTTGCTTGCCTTATAGCGCGCCTCGATTTCAACGCCGCAATTTTCGGTGCGCCCGGTATTTACGTTTTTCATCTTGCCGTCTACCGTCACCGTGCTTATAAGGTTCTCGGCTTTTATGTAAAACACATTTACCCCAATATGCATGCGCCCGGCGAAGGGATTGCCGGCGAGCGACACTTCGTAGTTCATAAGCCTTTCTGGATGAAGGTCGGCGTTTGCGGAGCGGAACATGTAGAGCTCGCGCAATGTGGGGTTGCGGAAACCTTTGCCTACCGAAGCGCGCCAGGTATACCC
>CAVFSQ010000051.1:0-8422 GCA_963625145.1 Bacteroidaceae bacterium
ATATAATATAGGAGTGAACTAAAATGTAGGGTATTTTGTGGAATCATTACATTTCTAATTCTCTTTTCGTTAAACAATGCAAGATGCTATTTCTTCAATCATCAATATAGAAGCAAATCCCAAGATTTATTTAGGAGTCTGCTTTTCTATTTCATGTGGTATATCTATTTTTGTATTACTGTACAAGTATGTCTAAAATGATTTGTAAGGCCATGACTCCTCCTAGTGCTAGGAATAATAGCTTTAATGGAATAATATACAAATGCGTTCTCTTCGTGCCGAAAGGTACTGTAGAAGCTTATAAGGCAGCTGATTGATGGAAAACCCATATAGAGGAATTGCCTGAAGAGCAATTAAGCATCAAAATTATTGGTGCGGAAGATATGGTAGAAGTGGCACGTTACACGGTAAACGGTATTCGCATCTCCCAGTCACAGAAGGGCATTAACATCATAAAGATGAGCGATGGAACCGTAAAGAAAGGCATCATAAAAATAGTTCGTAAGAGTGGCTACCCCCTTATTGTGAGGGGAAGAACTGGAAACCGAGAGAAACAGAATACTGTGGCCTACCCGAATAAGGGGAGACTCTTGCTCTTGTAGTTAGCACGAGGAAGCTATAGGAGGGGGAATTTGCTGATACAAGATATTGTAGCTTTACCACTCCAACACCAACAAGGGCCGCAAGTGACTGCGGCCTTTGTTGGTGTATAGGGGCTTTAATGTGTTAAAGTGAAAGTGTCAAAGTTAGCGTGGTTACAGTGCTTTCCACGTCACTTCGTCGGCGGTGCCGCTGTCGGAGACTACGCGGAACGTGTCGCTGGCGGTTTTGTAGCTCACGCCTTCGAAGGTCCAGATCACTCCGCTCACGTCGGGGCAGCTGTCGAGCGTCTGCACTTTTTCGCCGTTTTGGTAAAGGGTGAGGCTGTTGGCGTTGCTGTACACCTTTACGTTGAAAGGCTTGTCTTTGGGGCTGCCCGAGCGTCGGCGTCCGGTGATGTATACGGTCTCGGCATGCTTGTTCCAAAGCGAGCGGTAGAAGAAGTATGGGTCTTTCAGCGTCTTGCGGTCGCGCGTCACGAGGCCCTTGTCGTTCATGTACTTGCGGTTTTCGTTTTCGGTAAAGTTCACCCCGTCGGGGCTGTCGCGGTATCCTTCCTGGCGGTTGGCTACGGGGAAGTCGAACATTATCCACAGCGATGTGAAGTTGAGCCACGGCATGCGCAGTATCTGCTTCATGTCGCTTTCGTGTATGTAGCATGCCCATTCTTCGTAGTGCTTGCTGTCGTCGCTGCGGTCGCGCATCTGGGCCGAGTCGAGGGTGTGGCAGAAGGGGTTGGCGCCGCCGCCGTATTCGGCTATGCATGTCACTCCCATCCGGCGGTGTACGTCGCTGATTTGGTGGAAGAGGTCATCGGGCTCGGCCTTGAAGTACCAGTCGGGATAGCGGTTCTGCGAGAAGAAGTCGCCGCTGAGGCTGGTGTAGCTGTCGCGCTTGAACAGGCTGCAGTCGGTCATTCCCACCAGTCGGTAGGGGTCGATGCTCTTTGCCAGGCGGTAGAGCTGTGATGTCTGCTGGAATATGCGCCGTGTGTCGATTTTTCCCTGCAGGTCAGCATTATTGCCCCAGCTGTCGAGCTCGTTCCACATTCCCCAGAACACTATGCTGGGGTGGTTGTAGAGGTTGGTTATCATTTCGCTCATCTGCTGGCTCTGGTTGGTGAAGTATTCGGGTTTGGCGTTTACGCCGCATACGTTTACCCACGGGATTTCGGTTTGCACCACGAGTCCCAGCGAGTCGCAGATGCGCAGCTCAAGGTCAGTGTGGGGATAGTGTGCCAGTCGCACGAAGTTGGCGCCGAGGTCGGCAATGATGCGGTAGTCGGTGAAGGTGTGTTCGGGTGTCACAGCCGATGCCTGTCCGTCCCAGTCTTGGTGGAGCGACACGCCGCGCAGGGGGTAGCTGCGTCCGTTGAGGTAGAAGCCTTCGCCCGCGGTGGTGTGGAAGTATCGGAATCCAGCCTTGGTTTCGGCTTCGTCGATACTTTCGCCGCGTGCGTTGCTCACGCTGATGCGTGCGTCGTAGAGGAAGGGGTCGGCGGTGCCGTTCCAAAGGTGGGGCTTGTCAACGGCGAATTCCTGAAGGTAGTTGTATGTGTCTCCGGCAGCTATTTCTACGGTGCGCTCGCTGGTGTAGGCTGCTCGGGCGGCGCCTGGGGCGCTGAGGGTGAAGGTTACTTTCAGTTTCTGCCGTTTGCCGCTGGCGTTGACTATTGTTGTTTCGGCCTTGCCGCTGGCACGCAGCGAGTCGACGTAGGGCGCGGTGACGTGCATGCGGTACATGCCGTAGGTTTCGGGACTGAGGTACACGGGGTTCATCTGCAGCAGGTAGACGGGGTAGTGCAGCCCGTTGTTCTTGTTGAAGTCGGAGCTTACGGGTATGAGCGATGTGTCGAGGGTGTTGTCGGTGTACACGCTTATTTCGTTGTTCCCTTCTCTGAGGTATTCGCTGACAGGTACCACAAATGGTGTGTAGCCGCCTTTGTGCGTGGCTGCCTGGCGCCCGCCCACGCTCACGGTGGCTGCCTGGGCCGCGCCTTCGAAGAGCAGGAATGTGGGGCGCTGCAGGTCCTTGCGCCCGAGGTTGAGGGTGTGGCGGTAGTAGGCTTTGCCGCGGTAGTACGAACTGGAGTGGCCGTCGATGGCATTGCAGCTATGGGGCACGCTGACGTCGTGCCACGAGGTGCGGTCCTTGCTGAAGCTCCACTGCTTGAGTTGTGTCTGCTGCCAGCCGCGGCGCTGCGCCGGTGCGCAGGCTATGCCGAGCGACAGGGCAATTGTGGCAATTGTTTTCAGTTTGTTGGCTTTCATGTGCTTGGGTTATGAGGGTTGTATAGTTTCTTTAAGTCGTGGGGCGGCGCCCGTTTGCCGGCATCGTGCCACGCTTGCAATGCAAAGATAGCAATTAAGCCTATACTGCGGCCGTTTGCCCCGTGTAAATTTTTCTACAGCGCCCCTATGGCGAGGCATATCATGCCCAGCAGCACTAGGGCAAGGTCCACGGCCTTCGAGCGGAGATTGTTTTCGCGCAGCACCAGAGCCCCGAAGGCGAACGATACTATCACGCTGCTGCGTCTCACCATGGAGACTATCGAAATCATGGCGCCGGGCACCGATAGGGCGTAGAAGTAGAGGAAGTCGGCAGCGGAGAGGAACAGCGAGATGCAGGGTATTGCCCAGCTCCAGCGGAAGCGGTCGCCTTTTCTGCGGTGCGGATACCACACGGTGAGGGCCACGATGCCCATCATGCCCATCTGGTAGATGTTGTACCATCCCTGCACGGCAAGTTTGTCGAGACCTGCGCCGCCTGCTGCCGTGGGGGCCATGAGATATTTGTCGTAGAGGGCGCTGGTGGCTCCCAGCAGCGCGGCTCCTACCACGCAGGCTATCCATTTGTTGTGGGCGAAGTTCACTCCCTCGCGCTTGCCGCTGCGCGAGAGCAGGAAGAACGACACGGCAGCCAGCGCCACGCCGGTCCATTGCCAGGCGTTGAGCCTTTCGCCGAACACGAGCAGCGCGCCCACGAGCACCATAACGGGGCGCGTGGCATTGACAGGGCCCACGATGGTGAGCGGAAGATGTTTTATGCCGGCATAGCCTAATGCCCACGACGACAGTACTATAACGCTCTTCAGAAGTATGTAGCGGTGGGTTTCCCAGCCGCATACGGGGATGTAGACTGCCGAGGCGGAGGGTATCAGCCCTGCGGCCGAGCCTGCTATGAGCGGCAGGAAAATGAGGCTGCAGAACACGGTGTTGAGGGCCAGCACCGGAACTAGGGCGTTGCCGGTGAGCGATTTTTTCTTGAATACGTCGTAGAAGCCCAGAAGGGCAGCCGAAAGGAAGGCAAGCAATAGCCACATGGTGTAAACGGTTTAGGAATTGACAGGGGAAAGGAAAATGCCGGTGGGGTATTCCACCCGTTCTAGAAACAGTGCTTCGCCCTTTACGCTCTCGCCGGCACGACAGCGGTTGCGGCTTTCGAGTATTTCGCGCAATGCCGCAATATCGGTGCGTCCGCGCCCAACGTCGAGCAGCGTGCCTACGGTGGCCCTTACCATGTTGCGCAGGAAGCGGTCGGCCGTGATTTCAAAATGCCAGTCGTCGTCAGAGTCCTGCACCCAGCGGGCTTCGGTTATGGTGCATATCGAGGTCTTGACGTCGGGATGGGCTTTGGCGAAGCAGTCGAAGTCATGAGTGCCGAGCAGCAGTTTTGCGGCGGTGTTCATAAGCGCGAAGTCAACGCCGAAAGGCAGCAGCAGATGGTAGCGCGTGAGAAACGGGTTCTTGCGCAGTGCCACGTGGTAGTGGTAGGTGCGGCTCACAGCCGAAAAGCGGGCATGGGCATCGGACCGCACCATGGCAATGCCGTTTGCAGATATGTCGCGGGGCAGTATGCGGTTCAGCTTGTAGCAGAGCTGGTGGGCGGCAGTTTCGCCGTTGGGGGCTGTGCCGAGCATGGGAAGGTTGTCGTCGAAATCGAAATGCACCGGCATCACCGTAGCGTTGACTCCCGCATCGGTGCGCCCTGCAGCCGTGATGCCGATATCCTGTCCGAGAAGCGTGGACAAGCTCCGCTCCACAACTTCCTGCACGCTGATGCCGTTTGGCTGCACTTGCCAGCCGTGGTAGCGGCTTCCGTCGTAGGAAAGGTAAAGGAAATAGCGGCTCATCGTGGCGTATTTTTTGCGTTCATCGGGCCGTGATGTGGTAGCAGCCCTGACGCTTTTCGTATTTTACATAGCACAGTCCCTGCCGGCGCGTGTCGTTGAGCACTTCCGAGAGCACGTATTTCAGCGTGTCGTCGCGCACGGGGCGCACTGTAGGTTGCGAGGGGTCCTGCACCATGCGGTATTTGTTGTAGGCGATGTCGAAGGTGGTGCCGTAGCGGTGGGCGCTGTTGGGTGAGGCGTTGCCGTTGTAGCGCCGCAGCCGCGCCACGTCGTCTTCGGTACGCAGCAGTGATGTGACCATTATGGTATTGAGCGGAATGCCCTTCACGGAAAGCGAGTCGTGGAACGTGCGCCCTATGTGCTCCAGCAGAAGCGCGGCACGCGGCACTAGATAGGGTATGGAGTTGTAAAGTCGCTTTACGTAGAAATAGGGGCTCGAAGCCACATAGACAAGTTCTTCCTTGTCGCGCTCGGCCTGTGCGCGGTCCTTTATGGGCTTCACCCCGAGGCGTGTGGCCGTGGCAAGGTGCGTGTCGTTGGCATCGGGGAAGGTATTGTCGAAATCGGGCACTGAGTAGATGCGGTGGTGCTTGGGCTTGCCTTTTGAGTCGTAGTCGTATTTTACCCGGCTGCGGGGCATTGCCATAAAACTGTCCACGCTGCGGCGCTGCGCCTCGATGCTGTCGGGTTTGGCTTCGGCTACTGTTTCTTCAGCAGGAGTACTGAGTAATAGGTCTTGGGTTATTTGGGGGAATATGAACTTAACAATGAACAGCACCGCTGTTGTTGCGCAGAATATGTACAGGAAAGTCTTTTTCGTGATTTTGTGTCTTATGCCCATTGCTTGCCCTTTCAGTTTACGTACGCAAAGTTAGCAAAAAACTTAAGGCGGCATAATTTCCGCAAGCTTGCAAAGCCTACTTTTTCAGCACAAGCGTGGTGACCGATAGCGGCGGCAGCGTGCATACAACGTGCTTCCGCTTGTGGGCGAAAGTGTTGACCGGTGCTACGTCTTCGCTTTCCGATGTGCGCCAGGCTTTCGCTTGCTTGATTTTCCCCAGGCGCGAAACGTCGATGTCGTGGGTTGCAGTGGTGTCACTGCCGTTGAGCATTACCACAACGTATTCGCTTCCGTCGCCGCTTGCGGCGGCAAGCGTCTGTGGGCACTCGGTGGCAATGAAACGGTAGCCTTTGTGTATGAAACCGCTGAATTGTCGGCGCACGTGGAAGTTTTTTACGCGGCCATAGGTCTGCTTGCTGAAATCGGCTCTCACGAGGCACCACTGATCGTTGTTCTCCTCGATGTATTGCCAGTCGAGCCATGCCGAGGGCTGCATGATTCTTAAATCGCTGATTAGGGTCTGCGCAAGTTTGAGGTTTCCGGCAATGCCTTTCCCGCCGTTGCCTGTCTCGCTCATCCAAAACGGAAGGCGGGTGCTGGCTACGGCGTTGCGGAGGGCTTCACGTGAATTGTCGTTTGCAATATATGTGTGCGTGTTCCACTGGCCTATGAGATTGAGTACCCCCGAATCGCGGTAGCATTGCAGGGCTTCGAGCGACTGTAGCACGCTTGTCTCGTCGGAAGCGGAAATTATTGTGCGCAGTCCCGATTCCTTGAGCGTGCGGCTGAGTGTTTTTACGAACCTTACCTGCGACTGTTTGTCGAAATGGCACCCTTCCTGGCTGCCGTTGGCATACCAGTAGTTGCTCATGGCTTCGTTGAAAGGCTCAAGCGAGTGGAATTCCATACCATGGGCTTCCTTGTAGTGCTTGCACACATCCACAAGGTAGCGGGCGAATTCGTCGTAATATTCGGGCTTCAGATTGTCGTCGGATGCCTTTTGGGCTCCGGCCACGCATCCGCTGTGCGTCATGTAGTAGGGGCAACTGTTGCTGAAAGCCTCGAACACGGCGTCGGGCCTTTTTTGCTTTATGCGGAGCATTATCTTGCGCTGTGCTTCGTCGCGCTCCCAATGGTATGCATCGTTGGTGCTGTCTTTGAAGCCTTCCATCTCGGCGCGCAGGCCTTTGCCGTTTTTCATGTGGTGAGGACTGCAGGCGCGGTTTGTGGGGTCTTCGCCGCCGCCTATGTTGTAGCGGAATATGCTGAAGTTAAGTTGGTCGGGATTTGTGAGCCAGTCTGTTATCTCTTCGATTTTTTCATCGCTCCATTTTCCGCACATGTTTGCCCACCAGCAGAGCGAAACTCCCCAGCCTTGGAACTGCTGCCGGGCATTTAGGGTGTCAAGCCCGTAGCAGAATGTGAAATTTG
Source organism: Bacteroidaceae bacterium (assembly GCA_963625145.1). Classification (GTDB taxonomy): domain Bacteria; phylum Bacteroidota; class Bacteroidia; order Bacteroidales; family Bacteroidaceae; genus UBA6398. The sequence continues at coordinate 7,005 of CAVFSQ010000051.1, forward strand.
TTTGCTTCTTTGCGTAGCTTTTGGTGTGGGCATGAGCCGTCACAGATAAAGTTACCAGTAATGAAGCAAGTATTGACAGAAAGTGGCGTTTCATGGATTTGTGAGAGAAATCGGTTATCAGTCGAACAGGCAGTCAACGTCTTTCAGAAGCGGGTGACGCTTGTCTTTTTCAGAAAGGATGATTTTGTCCGTGGGTACAGGCCATTCGATGTTGAGTTGCGGGTCGTTCCACAACACAGCGCCTTCGTTTGCGGGAGAATACAGATTGTCGCATTTGTATTGGAACACGGCGATGTCGCTCATCACTGCAAATCCGTGTGCGAAGCCCCGGGGAATGAAAAACTGACGGTGGTTTTCTTCGCTGAGTTCCACGCCTACGTGTTTCCCGAAAGTGGGCGAGGATTTGCGCAGGTCAACGGCTACGTCGTATACTGTGCCGCGCACCACTCTTACGAGTTTGGCCTGCGAGAATTCCCCTTTTTGGAAATGCAGTCCGCGCAGCACTCCGTATTGCGAACGGCTTTCGTTGTCCTGCACGAACTTTATGTCACCTACAAGGTTCTTGAAATCGCGCTCGTTGTAGCTTTCAAAGAAATAGCCGCGCGCATCGTTGAAAACTTTTGGCTCGAGAATGAAAACTCCCTCTATATCGGTTTTTATCGCTTCCATAATAAAATTATTTTTGTAAGCTTCAGGCTTCGTCGGCTCTGCGCAACAAATATTTGCCGTATTCGTTCTTGATCATTGGTTGTGCCAGACTGCGCAGCTTGGCGGCACTTATCCATTTGTTGGTAAAGGCAATGTCCTCAAGGCAGGCAACCTTCTGCCCTCCGCGCTTCTCAATGACTTCGATAAAAGTGGAAGCCTCGGAAAGTGAGTCGTGAGTGCCGGTGTCGAGCCAAACAAAACCGCGTGCAAGGCGCTGGACTTTCAACCTTTTTGCTTTGAGGTATATGTCGTTTACCGATGTTATCTCAAGTTCGCCGCGTGCCGACGGCTTTATGTTCTTTGCGATGCTGACAACGTCGTTTGGGTAGAAGTAAAGTCCCACGACAGCATAGTTCGACTTGGGCTTTTGCGGCTTCTCCTCAATGCTGAGCGCATTGCCGTCGCAGTCGAAGTCGACTACACCATAGCGCTCGGGGTCGTTCACGTGATAACCGAATACCGTGGCGCAGTTTTGCTTGTTTACGTATTCAACGCTTTCGCGGAGCATTCCAGTGAAACCGCTGCCGTAGAAAATGTTGTCGCCAAGTACGAGGCACACGCTGTCGTTGCCGATGAATTTTTCTCCGATGATGAATGCCTGTGCCAGCCCGTCGGGCGATGGCTGTTCGGCATATTCGAAATGCACACCGAAATCTTCGCCGTTTCCCAAAAGACGTTTGAACCCGGGAAGGTCGAGCGGCGTTGATATA
>CAVFSQ010000052.1:0-8326 GCA_963625145.1 Bacteroidaceae bacterium
GTAATAATGAGTAACCTTAACAATCAGTGATCGATTTTGCCTTTATGAAAAATGGATATAGCTGAATAAATGGCGAATAATGTGTGGCGGTATGCAGAAAAAACGTTGAATAAAACTTGCAGAAAAAAGTAATAAGCCATATTTTTGCAATCAACAATTCAATTATCGAAAATATGACGAGAAAAGAAATTCGTTTGGATTACATTCGCAAGATCCTAACACAGCAGAATGTGCGCAGTCAGGAAGATCTTCTTGAGAAGTTGTCTACGTTGAATTGCAAGTCAACTCAGGCAACCCTTTCGCGCGATTTGCGCCAGTTGCGGGCATTGCGCACGTCCGACCAGTTTGGCAACATGCGCTACATACTACCTACGAATCCCAACTATACCCACGTTGTGAAGCGCAAGGTAATCAATGAAGTGCCTATCGAGAACAGTTTGCTCGATTTCGAGGACGGCGGCATAATTCTTGTGCTGCACACTATTCCGGGATTTGCCAATGCGCTGGCAAGTACTATCGACAGCAAGGATTTCGACAGCGTTGCCGGTACGCTCGCAGGTGACGATACAGTGATTGTGGTTGGCACTAATGGCTTTGCGCGTGAGGATATTATAAAGGACCTCAGCGGCATTGTTCCGCAGATTGCAAAGAAAGATTGAAAAACACTTCTCCGCCCGGGCAGCGGTCCGTGCGGAGGGGCGCGTTTATTAAAAAAGAGTAATGACCTATAATGACGGAATAGACGTGTTGGTAGCCGACGCGTCTCATGAAAAATATGTTGATACTATTCTGAAGACTATTGCCGATGCCGCCAAGGTGCGCGGTTCGGGCATAGCTTCACGGACGCACGAGTATGTGGCGCATAAGATGCGCGAACGCAAGGCGATAATAGCACTTTACGGAGAGGAATTTGCCGGATTCTGCTATATCGAAAGCTGGGAAGACAAACACTATGTGGCCAACTCCGGTCTTATAGTTGTTCCCAAGTTCCGGCAGCATCATCTGGCTACACGCATCAAGGAAACGGCGTTCACGCTCAGCCGCCTGAGATGGCCGAAGGCAAAGCTTTTTGGACTCACAAGCCAGGGGGCCGTGATGAAGATAAACACTAAGTTGGGCTATGTGCCCGTGCCGTTGTGCGACCTTACGCAGGACGACGAATACTGGAAGGGATGCGGCACGCCCGAACATCCTTGCTGCATAAATTGCGATATACTCGCACGCACCGGGCGCAAGTACTGCGTATGTACCGGAATGCTTTACGACCCTGCAGAGCACGAAGGCGACAAACTGCCCGTGGAACTTCCACCTGATGTCGTGGCAATGGCAAAGGAAGCTGCCGCGAAGGGATTACGTTGAACATTAAAACTATCAAGCTATGGACAAGAAAAAGAAAGTAGTGGTGGCCTACAGCGGAGGCCTTGACACTTCATATACAGTTATGTACCTCGCCCGCGAAAAAGGGTACGAGGTGCATGCAGCATGCGCCAACACCGGAGGATTCAGAGAAGAGCAACTCCGGCAGAACGAAGAGAATGCCTATAAACTCGGCGCTACAAAATATGTCACTCTCGACGTCACTCAGGAATATTATGCCAAGAGCCTCAAATTTATGATATTCGGCAATGTGCTTCGCAACAACTGCTATCCCGTGTCGGTGTCGAGCGAAAGAATATTTCAGGCAATTGCCATCGCGCGCTATGCCAACGAAATAGGAGCCGATGCAATAGCACACGGATCCACCGGGGCCGGGAATGACCAGATTCGTTTCGACATGACGTTTCTCGTGATGGCTCCCGACAAAGAAATCATCACGCTCACTCGCGACAGGGTGCTCACGCGTAAGGAAGAAACCGATTATCTTAATGCACACGGATTCTTTGCCGACTTCACAAAACTCAAGTACTCGTACAACGTAGGCATTTGGGGAACATCGATATGCGGTGGCGAAATACTCGACAGCAATCAGGGACTGCCTGAAACGGCATACCTCAAGCACGTCACCGCCGAAGGCGAAAGGGAGCTCAAGATAGGCTTTGAATGTGGCGAAATCGTAAGCGTCGATGGCAAACAGTTTGATGACAAGATAAAGGCGATACAGGAAATCGAAAAGATTGGCGCGGCCTATGCCATAGGCCGCGACTGTCATGTGGGCGACACTATCGTGGGGCTCAAGGGGCGCGTAGGTTTCGAGGCTGCGGCTCCCATGCTGATTATTGGCGCACATCGCTTCCTTGAAAAATATACGCTTTCGAAATGGCAGCAGTACTGGAAAGACCAGGTTTCGAACTGGTACGGTATGTTCCTGCACGAGAGCCAGTATCTCGAGCCAGTGATGACCGACATCGAGGCAATGCTTACATCTTCGCAGCGCAATGTCAACGGTACGGTAACCCTCAAACTCCGTCCCTATTCGTTCGAGACCGTGGGCGTTGACTCCAAGGACGACCTCGTGAAGAACCCGTTCGGTGAATACGGAGAGACGCAGAAAGGCTGGACATCGGAAGAAGCCAAAGGGTTTATTAAGGTTACGTCAACGCCTTTGCGTATATATTATTCAAAGCACAAAGACGAACACCGCTAAGCGTCATGGTAAAAGTAGGAATAGTAGGCGCAGCCGGGTATGCAGCAGGAGAACTGATAAGGATTCTCGTAAACCATCCGCAGGTGGAAATCGTGTTCGCCAATTCGGCGAGCAATGCGGGCAACCTTTTCTCTGATGTGCACGAAGGTTTGCTCGGCGATACCGACATGAGATTCACTGACGAGCTTCCGCTCGACAAAATCGATGTGCTGTTCATTTGTCTCGGCCATGGCAAAAGTGCCGAGTTTCTTGGCAAGCACCCGGTGCCTGCCGGCGTGAAGATTGTTGACTTCGCTCAGGACTTCAGAATAGCGGCCCCCGGCAACGATTATGTATACGGATTGCCCGAAACCCACCGCTCCCTCATTGCTGAGGCGCAACATGTGGCCAATCCCGGATGCTTTGCTACATGCATACAGTTGGCGCTGCTGCCGCTTGCAAAGGCCGGCGCACTTAACGGCGACGTGGTGATAAACGCGCTCACCGGAAGCACAGGCGCTGGTGTGAAGCCGCAGGCCACTACGCATTTCAGCTGGAGAAACGGTAATATCAGCGTCTACAAGGTGTTCAGCCACCAGCACTTGCTCGAAATAAACCAAAGCATAAAGGAACTGCAGCCCGATTTCGCGGGAGAACTCGACTTTGTGCCTTATCGCGGCGATTTCGCAAGAGGAATCTTTACCACAGTGTTCATGCGCACTAGTCTGACCCAGGAAGAAATCGACAGTTGCTATGCCATGTACGACAACGAGCCGTTCACGCATTATATCCGGCACGACATCGACCTCAAGCAGGTGGTGAATACCAATCGCGCGCTTGTTCATGCGCAGAAATACGGTGACCGTCTGTTGGTGACCTCCGTGATTGACAATCTGCTAAAGGGGGCAGCCGGACAGGCTGTGGAAAACATGAACATAATGTTCGGTATTCCCGAAACCGAAGGGCTTAAACTGAAGGCTGCGGCTTTCTGAAAAATCAAACAACAATGAAACCATTTGATGTATTTCCATTATACGATGTAGAGATAGTACGTGGCCGCGGATGCAAGGTGTGGGATGCCGATGGCAACGAATATCTCGACCTTTACGGCGGACATGCCGTTATCAGCATCGGACATTGCCATCCCCACTATGTGGAATGTGTGACGCGTCAGCTGAACCGTCTGGGATTCTATTCCAATTCGGTGCTCAATCACCTGCAGACTGAATTTGCTGGGCGTTTGGGCAAGGCGTGCGGATACGACGACTATTCACTATTTATGGTCAACTCGGGAGCCGAAGCCAACGAAAATGCGCTGAAGCTCGCATCGTTCCACACCGGACGCTCTAGAGTGCTCGCGGCTGGCGGGGCGTTCCACGGACGTACCTCGCTGGCAGTAGAAGCTACCGACAATCCCAAAATCGTTGCTCCTGTAAACCGCAGCAATCATGTTACTTTCCTTCCGCTTAACGACACGCAGGCTTTTGTGAACGAAATCGCCAAGGGCGACGTGTGTGCCGTGATAGTGGAATGTATACAGGGCGTGGGCGGAGTGCAACTTGCCGACAAGGGGTTCTTGCAGGCATTGCGTAAGGCGTGCGATGAATACGGCACCGTACTCGTGTGCGACGAAGTGCAGTGCGGATACGGCCGTTCGGGAAAATTCTTTGCGCACCAACACCTTGATGTCAAGCCCGACCTTATCACCGTGGCAAAGGGCATAGCCTGCGGTTTCCCCGCAGGAGGCCTTCTGATTTCGCCTAAGTTCGAGGCCGTATACGGCATGCTCGGCACTACGTTCGGCGGAAACCATCTGGCTTGTGCTGCAGCCCTTTCCGTTCTCGATGTTATCGAAGGCGAAGGACTTGTGGAGAATGCCGCAAAAGTGGGAAGCCATATCATGGAGCGCTGCCAGCAGATAAAGGCAATAAAGGAAGTGCGCGGGCGCGGACTTATGATAGGGCTTGAATTCGACAAGCCTGTCAAGCAGTTGCGCCAGGATCTTATATTCAATCAGCGCGTGTTTACCGGAGGGGCAAAGACAAACATTCTGCGTCTGCTGCCACCGTTGTGTCTCTCGATGGAGCAGGCCAACGATTTTGTAGAACGCCTGGAAAAAGTACTTCAGAATTTCTAATCAGACCATAGCTAATCATCATTGTACTTCGACACAGAAGTATTACGCTCGGGCCGTATGTTCAAGAAGCATGCGGCCCGAAATTTTAGGTGGTTTCGGATTGCAGGAATAGCTGGTAACCAAGAATGGAAAAAGCGGCCATGCCGCTGCCGAAACGGTAAAAATGACATCTGTATAACCTTGTGATTTTCAGCGGTGCAAAATGACAACGAAAAAAGGTGCTTTACTTTTTGAAAACTAAAGCACCTTTTTAGAATTATAATAGACCTTTTTCCGATTGTAAAGCACACAATTTTGCGGCTATGCGCATTGCGTTCTGTTCCTTTCCTATATCAGTGCGGATGCAATACGTTGGAGAATATCCGAAAATTCTTAGAGGCTTCCGGCTATTTGCCGGTCGGGCGCAGCGGTCCATAGAAATAGGACGCCGTAGTGCCGCCGTCGAGCAGGAAGTCGGAACCGGTTATGAATGCACCGCGGTCGCTGAGTACGAGTTCGGCTACATTGGCCACCTCATCGGGAGTGCCGGGGCGCCGGGCTGGGCAGCGTGCGAACATATCCTTGTAGAAAGCACCGCGCGGGCCGTTGAATTCGTTGACGGCAAGCGGCGTCATGATTATGCCTGGCGAGAGTGAGTTGATGCGGGCGTTGCGCTTGCCCCATTCCACGGCTTGTGCCATGACGCGCTTCACGTTGCAGCGTTTTGCCAGTTGATAGGCATGTAGGGTGTCGCGTATGTTGGCCGGCTGCAGCATTTCCAGGCCAAGCAATAGCTCGGTAGGGGTAAGCGCCAGCTGTTCGTCCTGCTCGGGAGTGAGGGCTGGCATGCGGTGGCCCGATTGGCTGGATATGGTGACGCCCGAACCGCCTTCGGCTATTACTTTTCCAACTTCTTCAAGCAGTACGGCTGTGCCGTAGAGGTCTACGCGCAGAATGGTCTCAATTGAGGCCTGACTGGGTGATACGCCCGCGGCGTTTACAAGCGTGGTAATGGTGCCGAGACTTTGGCCCTTGGCGATAAAACGGCAGATAGACTCGCGCGAGGACAGGTTCATTTCCATTGGCACTGCGTCGAATCCAGCTGCGTTCATGGTTGCGCAGATGGCTTGTGCATGGCCGGCATTGCTGTCGCCTACCAGTATCGTCATGCCTCGCCCCGTACGGCGGGCTATGGCCATTCCTATCTGTCCGGCTCCGGTGAGGAGCATTACTTTTTTATCCATATTGTTGCGGGGTTGGGATGTCAAAAACCGAGTTTCTTTAGCCATTTCTGCACAGATGCCCTTGCCTTTTCGTGCTCGTTTTGCGCTACATGTCCGTAAACGGCAAGTCCGTTGCACATGGCAGCGCCCTTGACTGCTGCCTTAATTTCAGCTGAATTGCTCAGCCCGCTGCCTTCATGGGTGCAAAACGGGATGACGGTTTTGCCTGCCCAGTTGTGCGCTTCGATAAATGTGTATACGGGCATCGGGGCATCGCCCCACCAGTTGGGGTAACCGATGAATATTACACCGTAGTCCTCAACCTTTATGTCGCCCTTGACGGCAGGGCGTGCTTTGGTGTCTTTCTCTTTCCGGACCTGTTCGGTACAGGCTTTGTAGTCGGAAGGATAAGCTTTGACAGGCACTATGCGGAAAGTTGTGGCGTGAGTTTCGGTTGCTATCATTTCGGCAACAATCTGCGTGTTGCCGGTCGCCACATTGCCAACGGCGTAGTTGCTGCCGGGGCGTGAAAAGTAGACGACTAAAATTTTCTTCGTATCCATTTTCTTTTGTTTGTTTTGCGCGAATGAGGTCAACTGCGAAGCGGAGAGCATGAGCGCGAGCAGGTAAGCGAGCGGTTTCATAAATACTGTGCTTTGGTTGTTGTACTTGTGATAATCTTCAACTGCAAAACTACTCACTTCCGACCAAAAGCAAATTCCCCGTCTTACTGACTTAATTACCTTTTTTACATATCGCCGAAACTGAGGCGGCAATATGCGTTTCGCAATGCCTGACGTAATGTGCCTAGTTTGTATTGCACAAAAAGTCCGGGAGAGATGCGCAGTCGGCATCTCTCCCGGTGTAGTGCGGCAATAGTCCTGTAAGCCAAGTTCTGTAGCGCAACCTTTCGGCGCGCTGTCTGCCATTTATCTAAGCCCGCAGTCACCTGCGGGCATTATCGTTCTACCCTCCGGCGCAACGCAAGCGTTTCGGGCGGACAACCCTTCAGCGCCGGTTTACGCGAACTTTCAACGTCCCGACTGCACGGCACGCACATCGCCATGCGCCCGGTGAGCTCTTGCCTCACCTTCTCACCCTTGCCTTCCTCTTTCAAGGACGGCGGTTGTTTTCTTCTGCAGTTTGCTTACCCTCGCGGATAACTTCCGTTTCGGAAGGGGACTGTCCTGTGTTGCCTGGACTTTCCTCTCGCGGTCCGTAGACTGCCAGCGGCAGACCGTAACTGTTGCCGTATATTGTACGTGGCGCAAAATTACGGCAAAATTCCGTAATTGGCATCGTCCGGAAATGCTTATCTGCGCGACTTTTTGCTGCGCTTCTGCTTTATACCTAGTATTTCGTTTATCTTGGCAGTGTAAGCATTGGCGAGTTCGAGATTGCCGAAATCGTTTGGGTGTGTGCCTTCTATCATCGACTCTTCGGTGAATTTCAAGTCTTCGAAAGGCATATAGTAAAGGGCTTTCACTCCTTCGCTACGCAGTTTTTCGAATGCCTTGCGGTATTTTCTGTTGCCGTCGATGTATTCCTGGCATTTTTTGTGACGGAACATAGTGTCCATCGGTACGTTTGATTCTACCATAAGTATTGGTGCGTCGCTTTTCTCGCGCAGTTTCCGCACACCGTCGCATGCGCGTTTCACTATCTCGCTCTCTTCAAGTCCGTAGCTGTTGGGGATGGGGTCGAGTACAAAGGCACGCGCATCGATTTCGGAAAGCAGTTCGAATATTGCGGGTTCCATAAACGCCGATCCCGAAAAGCCAAGGTTTACTATAGGAATGTCGGTTTTCCGCGCTACGATATTCGTGAACATGAGTCCCGGGCGCGATGGTGAAGCTCCGTTGACTATCGATGACCCGTAGATTGCTATCGGCTTTTCTTTCTTTTCGTGCATGAAAGCGAACGAAGCATTTGGGTCCACTCCTACACTTATGCTCTTGACTTCGTTATAGGGCGGCAGATACAGGCGGAATTCCGTTCCACTTTCCATTTCTTTGGGGTAGCTTAAGTCGTAGAAAGAAATCGTTGCCGTGTCGCCGTTGAGGCTCCACTGCATGTGATTGCCTATCCAGTGCAGTTTGCCGTCATTGCCCTTGCCGTAGAGGTCTATGCCCGAATGGCACAGCCAGGCCATGTTGAGATATCCCGCATGCTGGCCGAGTACATATTTCACCTTGATGTTTTCCGAATTAGTGGTAAACCTCAGCGATAGCCCAGCGCTCAACTGCGAAAGGTCCCAGACGCTTTTGGTCACTTTGTCTTTGTAGCGTTCGGGCAGGCGGTGGAAATTGTTGCTGAGCTCGGTATTCCAGGCGCGGCCGCAGATGTAGGGCTTGTTGTTGTCGTTGCTTGTTGGCGAATGCCATTGCGTTTGTGCACTTGCATTAAACGCAAAGAAAGCCAGGA
>CAVFSQ010000053.1:0-8273 GCA_963625145.1 Bacteroidaceae bacterium
ATGAAAGACACCGCAGCACTCGCGCAGTTCATAGCAAAACTCAAGTGCGCAGACAAGTAAACACATTTTGAAATCATAAAAAAAACACACGAAATGAATAGAATAGACCAATTGTTCGAAAAAAAAACACACGACATTCTGTCGGTATACTTCTGTGCCGGCGACCCCGAGCCCAAATCGACAGCCGGCGTGATACGCGCCTTGCAGCGCGGCGGCGTAGACATGGTGGAAATCGGGTTGCCCTTCAGCGACCCCCTTGCCGACGGCCCCGTGATACAGACGGCAGCCACGCGCGCCCTGAAAGGCGGCATGAGCGTGCGCCGGCTCTTCGCACAGCTTGAAGGCATACGCAACGACGTCAGCATTCCGCTCATCATCATGGGATACCTCAACCCCATAATGCAGTACGGCTTCGAAGCCTTCTGCCAAAAATGCAGCGAAGTGGGCGTCGACGGACTCATCATCCCCGACCTTCCGCTGTGCGAGTACGAAGAGCACTACCGCGCCACGGCCCGCGCCCACGGGCTCGAGATGATAATGCTCATCACCCCCGAAACCGAAGACGAACGCATACGGTGCATCGACGCCGACAGCCGCGGAGGCTTCATCTACATGGTGTCGTCGGCATCCACCACGGGAGCACAGCGCGAGTTCGACGCCCGCAAGCAGCAATACTTCGCCCGCATCGACGAGATGAACCTGCGCCGCCCAAGGATGATAGGCTTCGGCATATCCAACGAAGCCACCTACCGCGCAGCCGCAGCCCACGCCGCTGGAGTGATAATCGGCAGCCGCTTCGTGACACTGCTCAGCGAAAGCAAAGACCCCGACAAAGCCGTGGCACAACTGCTTCACGACATAGGCAGAAAATAAGGAAACGGAAACAGCGGGAGAGAAACATTGATTTTTACGTTTTTGACACTTTGACGCCCCTATACAAAAAACCAAGGGCCGCAATCACTTGCGGTCCCTTGGCAAACGGTCAGAGCGGCTGAAGAACAGCCGGAAGCCGAGAAAAGAAGCTGAATAGATGAGGCACTGCCCCAGATAGAACAACACATCGTTGCCTATCTCGGCATGGGCGAAGAAATCGCAGTAGCAGAGCACATGCCCCAGCACGAACGACGCCACACAAGTGCCGTAATCCACAATGTTTTTCATTTTCTTTTTAATGCGGAGAAAAAGATTCCCGCACTGCGCAGAACGCGCGCGGGAAACGCAAAGAATCTGAGCGCAACGCACGGAAAGTTTTCTTATACCGAAAGAGCGGGAACCGTAAAAGTGTCAAAGTGTCAAAATGTGATTTTCTTCCTGCACGCGTGAAGCCCCCCGTGAGCAGAGGCGTTCACGGAGGGCTTCGTTGTTTGCGGGATGTGGTGCGCGGGGGTTACCAGATGTCCACGCGCTTAGCCTTGGGCACGAAGAGGCTGTCGCCTTCCTTGATGCCGAAAGCCTCATACCAGGCGTCGATGTGCGGCAGTGCTCCGTTCACGCGCCAGCGCCCCAGCGAGTGGGGGTCGCTCTTCGTCAGCCGGCGTATTTCCTCGTTGCTAATGTTTCCGGCCCACACTCCGGCATAGGCCAGGAAGAAGCGCTGCTGCGGCGAGAATCCGTCGACGCTGTCGAGCGGGGTTTCCTTCATGGCGTTGAGCAGTGCCTGATAAGCTACCTGAAGTCCTCCGTGGTCGGCAAGGTTTTCGCCGAGAGTGAGCGCGCCGTTGCCCTTGAGTCCGGGCAGCACCTCGATGCCCGAGAAGAAGTCGCTCATCACCTGTGCGCGTGCCTTGAAGTTTTCGCCGTCGGCCTTCGTCCACCAGTCTTTCAGATTGCCTTCCTTGTCGAACTGCCGTCCCTGGTCGTCGAAGCCGTGAGTCATTTCGTGTCCTATCACCACGCCAATTGCTCCGTAGTTGAAAGCATCGTCGGCCTCAGCATCGAAGAACGGCGGCTGCAGTATGCCAGCGGGGAAGCAGATTTCGTTGGTGGTGGGGTTGTAGTATGCGTTTACCGTCTGCGGATACATGTACCACTTGGTGCGGTCCACCTTCTTGTTCACAGTCCGCTCTATTTCGTAGTCGTTGCTGTAGCGTGCGGCTGCTATCATGTTGTCGAGCAGGGGCTGGCTGGGGTCGATGGTCAGCGCCGAGTAGTCCTGCCACTTGTCGGGATAGCCTATCTTGACGTAGAACGATGTAAGTTTCTCGAGTGCCTTCCGCTTGGTGGCTTCGCTCATCCACGTCTGCGCCTTGATGCGCTCGCCGAGGGCTACCTGCAGGTTCGAAACGAGTTTCTGCATGCGCTGCTTCGAGCTTTCGGGGAAGTGCTTCTCCACGTACATCTTGCCTACGCCTTCGCCCATCACGCCCTGCACGAGTGCCACGGCGCGTCGCCACGAGGGTTTCTCTTCCTTCTGCCCCGAGAGCACGCGGCCGTAGAAGTCGAAGCTGGCCTTGCGCATCTCATCGTTGGTATAGCTGGCGGCGCAGTCGATGATGTTGAACTCGAGGTAAGCCTTATGGGCCTCAATGGGAAGGGTTTTCAGTATGCTTTCCACGCCGTGGAGGAATTCGGGCTGGCCCACGCTGATTTCCTTGAACTCGGGGAAGCCGCAAGTGGTGTAATAAGTCTTCCAGTCGATGGCGGGATAGTCTTTCACGAGCTGTGCGAAAGTCATCTTGTTGTAGTTGGCTTCGGGGTCGCGCAGCTGGGTTGCCGAGCGCGATACCTTTGCCAGGGCAGTCTGCACGTCCATAACTCCCTGCGCCTTGCTTACGGCAGTTGCACTGTCGCATCCGCACAGACGGAACACCTTAATGATGTAGTCGCCGAAAGCCGAGCGTATTTTCAGGGTGGCTTCGTCGTTGTCGAGGTAGTATTCCTTTTCGCCGAGCGTAAGTCCGCCCTGCCCTATCTGCACGAGGTTGTCCTTGCTGTTCTTGATGTCGGCATCCACGGCGGTGCTGAAATATCCGCCCATGCCTATGCGTTCGAGCTTGGCACAAACGGCCATGACGTCGGCAGGGGTCTTGACGCCCTTCACCATGTCGAGATACTGGGCTATGGGCTTCACGCCCTCCTTGTTCCGGCGTACGGAGTCCATGGCGAGCTTGTAGAGGTCGCCTATCTTCTGTGCCACGGAGCCCTTTTCGTTGTCTTTTGCGGCAAGCTCTTCGATGAGCACGCGCACCTGCTTGTTATTGTTCTCGTTGAGCAGGTCGAACGAGCCGTAGCGCGAATAGTCGCCGGGCAGCGGGTGGTTCTTCATCCATCCGCCGCAGGCATACTGGTAGAAATCGTCGGCGGGCTTTGCCTTCGTGTCGAGGTTTTCCTTGTTGATACCCGTGGAAAGTTGAGGGCTTCCGCACGATGCCGCAAGTCCGGCCACTGCAAATGCAGAGATAATCATTTTAAGGTTCATATCGTTTAGGTTTTGGTGGTTATACATATTCATTCTCCTGCTCCTCCATCGGCAGCATTGAAATTCTCGAGCGCTTCGGCAGCGGTTTCCCATTCCTCCATTGCCGTATCGAGCTGGCGCGACAAGGCGGCGTGCTTGCTGAAGAGTGAGGCGTCGGCATCGGGAGCGCTCATGCGGTCTTCGAGCATCCTAACGGCGGCTTCCAGTTGCGTCACCTCGGATTCGGCTTCCGCAGCAGCCTTCTCGAGCTTGCGGCGGCGCTTGGCGACTTCCTTCTGCTGCTCGTAGGCAAGGCGTCCTTCGCCGGCTGTCTCGCGGCGGGGCTGCGTGGCGCCAGCCTGTGGGCGCAGGGTCTGCAGTTCGCCCAGCGACGAGATTTTCTTCTTCTTGAGGAAATCGTAGATGCCGCCGATGTGTTCACGCACCTTTCCGTCGCCGAACTCGTAGACTTTCGACACCAATCCGTTGAGGAAGTCGCGGTCGTGGCTCACGATGATTGCCGTGCCGTCGAAGGCGAGTATGGCATCCTTGAGCACGTCCTTGGTGCGCATGTCGAGGTGGTTGGTGGGCTCGTCGAGAATCAGTAGGTTCACGGGCTCGAGCAGCAGGCGTATCATGGCCAGACGGCTGCATTCGCCCCCCGAGAGGAAGCGCACGTACTTCTCGCTGGCTTCACCGCCGAACATGAAGGCCCCGAGTATGTCATTGATGCGCAGGCGTATATCGCCGCGTGCCGCGCGGTCTACTGTGTCGTATACGGTGATGTCGCCATCGAGCATCTGCGCCTGATTCTGGGCGTAGTAGCCTATATCGACGTTATGACCTATCTTGAGTTCGCCGTTGAAAGGTATCTGCCCCATTATGCACTTAACGAGCGTTGACTTTCCCTCGCCGTTGCGCCCCACGAAGGCCACTTTCTCGCCGCGGCGTATCGTGAGGTTCACATCCGAGAACACGGTGTGGGAGCCGTAAGCCTTGGCCACGTCCTTGCATATCACCGGGAAATCGCCGCTGCGGCGGCATGGCGGGAACTTGAGGCGCAGTGACGACCTGTCTACCTCGTCTACCTCCACGGGCACTATCTTCTCGAGCTGCTTGATGCGGCTCTGCACCTGCACGGCCTTGGTGGGCTTGTAGCGGAAGCGCTCGATGAAATCCTTGATGTCGGCAATTTCCTTCTGCTGGTTCTCGTAGGCACGCAACTGCTGCTCGCGGCGCTCGGCGCGGAGCTTCACAAACTCGTCGTAGCCCACGCGGTAGTCGGTGATGCGGCCCACTGAGATTTCCATAGTGCGTGTGGTGACGTTGTTGAGGAAAGCACGGTCGTGGCTCACCAGCAGCACCGAGCACGACGCCTGCCGCAGGAAATTCTCGAGCCACTGTATGCTCTCGATGTCGAGGTGGTTGGTAGGCTCGTCGAGCAGAAGCACGTCGGGGCGGCGCAGCAGTATCTTGGCAAGCTCGATGCGCATACGCCATCCACCCGAGAACTCACTGGTGGGGCGCTGAAAGTCGCTGCGCACGAAACCAAGCCCGGTGAGCGTGCGCTCGGCCTGGGCGTGGTAGTTGTCGCCACCCATCATGTCGTATCGCTCGCTTTCGTGCGAAAACTTTTCGACAAGGGCCATATACTCTTCGCTTTCGTAGTCGGTGCGCCGTGCCAGTTCGTCGTTGAGCTGCGCAATCTTCTGCTTGAGCGCTGCAATGTCGGCAAACGCCTTTTCGGTTTCCTCAACCACAGTGCAAGTGTCACTGAGCTTCATCACCTGCGGCAGATAGCCCACCACGGCGCCATGGGTGATGCCCACGCTTCCCGCCGTGGGCTGCTGCAGCCCCGCAAGAATCTTGAGCAGCGTGGATTTCCCCGCACCGTTCTTGCCCACAAGGGCCACACGCTCACGGTCGGTTATCACGAAATTCACGTCGCTGAACAACGGCTTCGCGACGAATTCTACTTTAAGACCTTCTACTGATATCAAAATTGGAAGATGTTTTATACTATTGTAAAATGCAAAGATAGCAATTTTTGAAAAGACTGTGCAAATGCAGTTTTACCGCCGGCAACCAGCGTGCGGCAAAATTATATGCGGGGAGAATGGCATGCTTCGCGAAAAAACGCTTAATTTTGCAGCAATACAAATGTAACAACGGTCATGAAGAGGTTTGCGGCATGCATTCCCTGTATTCCCTGTGCCCCTGACAGACTTGAAACCACAGCAAAGAAATGCCACTGTTCGTACCTAAAGGCTTGCCGGCGATAAAGGAACTCGCCGCACAGGGAATAGAAATACATTCCACCTACGAAGTGCCCGAAGGAGTGCATACCCTCAAAGTGCTTCTTCTAAACCTCATGCCCGTGAAGCAGGTTACCGAAAGCGACATCGCGCGACAGCTTTCGAAGACACACCTCAACGTGGAGCTTGTGCCCGTGAAAATACGCGGACAGCAGTACAAGAACACGTCGCAGGAGCACATGGACGCATTCTACCGCAACTTCGACGAGTTGGCATCAAACCAGTATGAAGGTATGATAGTGACAGGCGCACCCGTGGAGCGCATACCCTTCGAGGACGTGAGATACTGGAAGCAGCTTACCGAGATATTCGACTGGTCGCGCACCGAAATAGGTTCGGCAGTGTACCTCTGCTGGGGAGCGCAGGTGGGACTCTACCACCATTACAACGTGCCGAAATACCCGCTACCGAAAAAGCTCTTCGGAGTGTATCCGCAGCACCTCATGAAGCAGAACCTGCCAATATTCCGCGGCATGCCAAGCAGTTTCAACATGCCCAACAGCCGCTACACCGAAGTACGGCGCAGCGACATCGAGAAGGTTGACGACCTGGAAATCTACGCCGAAGGCCCGCTGTCGGGCATAGGCATCGTGAAGCCGCGAAACCGCAGCGAATTCTTCGTAATGGGGCACCTCGAGTACTCGCGCGACACCCTAGACGCCGAATACCGACGCGACATAGCCCGCGGACTGCAAATCGATATCCCCGAAAACTACTACAAGGCCGACGACCCACGGCAGGGCATAGAATACTCCTGGCGCGACGCCGCCGACACCTTCTATTCCAACTGGCTCAACTACTACGTCAACAAGTAGGCAATGCCCACGCCCCGAAGCATAGAACTCCTCGCCCCGGCACGCAATGCCGAAACCGGAATAGAGGCGCTGCGCCACGGAGCCGATGCAGTATACATCGGCGCACCGAAATTCGGGGCACGCGAAGCCGCCGCAAACTCCGTGGCCGACATAGCGCGCCTTGCAGCATATGCCCACACCTTCGGGGCTAAAGTCTACGCCACCCTCAACACCATACTCTACGACTCCGAACTCGAAGAGGCACGCCAGATAGCCTGCAGCCTTTACGATGCCGGTGTTGACGCACTGCTGGTGCAGGACGCAGCATACCTCGAAATGAAATTGCCGCCCATAGCCCTGCACGCCAGCACGCAATGCGACAACCGCACACCCGAAAAGATACGCCGCCTTTACAGCGAAGGCTTCAGCACGGCAGTGCTCGCACGCGAACTTTCGCTCGAAGAAATCAAGGCCATACACCGCGAATGCCCCGAAATGCGGCTCGAGGCATTCGTGCACGGAGCACTCTGCGTGAGCCTCAGCGGGCGATGCTATGCCTCGCAGCACTGCTTAGCACGCAGCGCCAACCGCGGGGAATGCGCGCAGTTCTGCCGACTGCCCTTCGACCTCGAAACAGAAAACGGCACAAAGATACTCACGCAGAAACACCTGCTCTCACTGCGCGACCTCAACCGCACCGATGCCCTCGAACAGATGCTCGATGCCGGAGTGAGTTCGCTAAAAATCGAAGGGCGGCTGAAAGACATGGAATACGTGAAAAACGTAACCGCGTGGTACCGCAAAAAACTCAACGCCATCATGGCAAGGCGCAAGGAATACATACGCGCTTCGCAGGGCGAACTTTCACTTACATTCGAGCCGCGCCCCGAGAAAAGTTTCAACCGCGGCTTCACCGACTACTTTCTCAACGGCCGCACAATGCACATGGCATGCCCCGCTACGCCCAAAAGCATAGGTGAGCCCGTAGGCGAAGTGCGCGAAATTACCGACCGCAGCATTGTCGTTTCGGGGCACAAGCACTTCTCGAACGGAGACGGGCTCTGCTTCTTCGATGCAAACGGAGAGCTTCACGGTTTCCGTGTGAACCGCGCCGAAGGAAGCCGACTCTACCCCGCCGCAATGCCGCGCATTGCCAAGCACACACAACTCTTCCGCAACCACGACGAAGCCTTTTCGCAAATGCTTGCAAAGCCTACGGCGCAGCGCAGTCTGCGGGTAGATTTCACTCTGTCGCCCACCGACGGCGGCTATCTGCTTTCGACCACAGATGCACTAGGGCGCAGCGCCGAAGCACACATAAGTTTTCCCCCGCAAAAAGCCCGCAGCCCGCAACTCGGGAACATCACGGTCCAGCTTTCGAAACTCGGAGGCACCCCATACTGCCTCGGCAGCGTAACCGTTGACGACGAAGATTGCTTCATTCCCTCGTCGCTGCTTGCGCGGGCACGCCGCAATACAGTGGAGCAACTGACAGCCCTTGCGGCTTCGGAAAAAGCCAGGGCCGAAGCACCACAACCTGTGAACATCGGCGGCACACTCGACTACACGGCAAACGTAGCCAACCGCATGGCAAAAGAATTCTACAGGCGCTGCGGAGCAACCGTTGCCGCTCCGGCTTGGGAAACTACGCCCCCCGACGGCGCCCCGATAATGACATGCCGCTACTGCCTGCGCTACGAACTGGGAATGTGCCTGAAGAAAAAAGGCAGCGACCGCTCGTACCTCTTCCTGCGGCTTGCCGACGGA
>CAVFSQ010000054.1:0-4109 GCA_963625145.1 Bacteroidaceae bacterium
CCCATACCGTCGCCGATGAAATAAAACACATACTTCGCCTTGGGCTGGGCGAATGCCACA
The DNA here is from genome assembly GCA_963625145.1 of Bacteroidaceae bacterium. Taxonomy (GTDB): domain Bacteria; phylum Bacteroidota; class Bacteroidia; order Bacteroidales; family Bacteroidaceae; genus UBA6398. The sequence goes on from CAVFSQ010000054.1 coordinate 61, forward strand.
ACGACTGCAAAAGCCGCTATAAGCAATGAAAAAGTTCTTTTGCGCATATTATTGATAATGTTTGATTTTTCCCTTTTGATTTTTACTTGTTGCAAAATTAAGAAATTATAATCGTTCTGCCGGTATTGTATAAACGGGAAACATAAGCTTCGGGAAATTTACCGCACAAAACAGATTGCCAACTCAGGGAAATGACATATCTTCGCAAAGATAAAAAAAACAACCAAACCGACATGAAAATAAAAACACGGAAATTCAAGACTTTCGCAAATGCAGCAGTCATTGCCGGCACTTTGTTTGCCTTCCATCCAAGCCACGCCCAGACTCTCGGGTCAGCAGCCCGTCCGGGAGCGGCAATCGGCACCACTGCATACACCGAGAACAGAACACCGCTTGCCCAGGCTGCGTTCGTAAAGTTGCCTACAGGCAGCATACGCCCGGCAGGATGGCTTCTCCATACCCTCAACCTTCAGGCCGATGGGCTCTGCGGGCGTTTGGGCGAAATCAGTGCCTGGCTCGAAAAAGACGGCAACGCATGGCTCGCCTCGGGAGGAAAATGGGGATGGGAAGAAGTGCCCTACTGGCTGCGCGGATATTCAAGCATGGCATGGATTCTGGGACGCGAAGACATGCAGCGCGAAAGTAAGTTCTGGATTGAAGCCATAATAAAAGGCCAGAAGGAAGACGGCAGTTTCGGACCGGGTATCGACGCATGGGCAAACATGATAGCGCTCTGGCTGCTGCAGGACTATTACGAATACAGCGGCGACAAAAGGGTGACAAAACTCATGACGCGGTATTTCCACTACCAGCTGACGGTTCCCGATGACAAGTTCCTGCGCGAATACTGGGAAAACAGCCGCGGGGGCGACAATCTGTGGAGCGTGATGTGGCTTTACAACCGCACAGGCGACCAGAAACTTCTTGATCTTGCCGACAAACTGCACCGCTGCACTGCCGACTGGACACAACAGCAAAACCTGCCCAACTGGCACAACGTCAACATCGCGCAAGGCGTAAGGGAACCTGCCGAATATTTCTTCTTCAAGAAAGACAGTGCACTGCTTGCGGCTACCTACAACGACCAACAGCTGGTGCGCCGTATTTTCGGACAAGTTCCCGGAGGCATGTTCGGTGCCGACGAAAACGCGCGCATGGGATACATCGACCCGCGGCAAGGCGCCGAAACCTGCGGTTTTGCCGAGCAGATGGCTACCGACGAAATACTGCTGCAACTGACAGGCGACCCATACTGGGCTGAAAACTGCGAAGACGTGGCGTTCAACAGTTTCCCCGCAGCCTTCTCGCCCGACTACAAGGCTTTGCGCTACATTACTAGTCCGAACATGGTGGTATGCGACAGCAAAAACCATAGTCCCGGAATACAGAACGAGGGGCCTTTCCTTTCCATGAACCCGTTCAGCAGCCGCTGCTGCCAGCACAACCACGGTTTCGGATGGCCATATTTCGCGCAACATCTTGTGATGGGCACCACCGACGGCGGACTTGCCGCCGTACTCTTCAGCTCGTGCGAAACCACTGCAAAAGTCGGCACCGAAAAACGCGAAGTGAAACTCGTGGAAGAAACCGACTATCCGTTCGACGGGAAGATAAAATTCACGATACGCACCAAAAAGAAAACTACTTTCCCGCTTTATGTACGCATACCGTCCTGGACTGAAAATGCATTGGCATCAGTAAACGGCTCCAACAAGAAACTCAGCCTTGAAAGCGGCAAATATCTGATAGTTAAACACGAATGGAAAGACGGCGACTATGTGGAAGTAGACCTCCCAATGAAAATAAGTTTCCGCCACTGGCAGGCAAACCAAAACTCCGTAAGCGTAGACTACGGGCCGTTGACGCTCTCGTTACGCATCAAGGAACGCATGGAAAAGAACTTCGATAGCGACAAAATTGCTATCGGCGACTCGAAATGGCAAAAGGGCGCCGACACCAGCCAGTGGCCCACATGGCACATCTATCCCGAGAGCGAATGGAACTACGCCCTTTGCACCGACGAACCAATACAACTGGTAAAGAAGGAAAGCGTCAAAGCCAACACCAATCCGTTCGTCTCAACCGATGTGCCCCTGGTATTCAAGGCCAAGGCACGCAAAGTTCCAAGCTGGAAAATAGACAAATATGGTCTTTGTGCTCCGCTACCCCCACAGTGCGCACCACAAAGCAACGAGAAATTCGATGTAGAACTTATTCCTATGGGAGCGGCACGGCTGAGAATCTCATCGTTCCCCCAAGGCAAATAACGGGGTTATCACTCATAAAAAATCCGCAGAACTTCCACCTTCTGCGGATTTTTCATTTTCTCACCCCCAGCATCCACGCAGCCCTGCTGTGCCTCACAAGATATTCGGCCAAAGGCAGCAAAACGGCGCAAGCCGCGAGCATCACGGCAAACTGGCGCAACGCCGAGCCTTCGGAAACTCCGGCATCGGAAAACATCGTGCACCCTACAATCACAATCCAGTGCATCGTATAGAAACTCATGGAATGCTTGCCAATATATTCAAGCAGCGCCAACTTTACGGAAATCTTCCGGAATACGTTGTTGACAACCACACACCCCGACAATGCAAACGCGGCAGCCACAAACCAGTTGCCGTCCGGAAGAGTGTTTACGCGGAAATCTATTGTGCCTGGCTGCACAAACGAAGCGGCAACATATACAAGCAAGGCAACCAATGCCACAGAAATCTTATACTGCCGTGAGCCCATAATATGGCCGAACGCATACACTGCAAGCCCCAACGGCACATTGCATGCCCACGAAGGCGAATGCACGCCGCACATGAAAAGCAGATACGCTGCCGCAAAGCCTATCACGCAAACCAGGCAATCGCCCAGCCCGCACTTCCGCAACGCGGCGTAAACAAACTGCACCGCAAGCAACGACGGCAAAAACCAAAGCGGCAAATTGCCTTCGGGGGCACCGTTAAGCAAAAGGAATTTCACAGGCTCCAGCACATAGTGCGCAAAATTGCGGTCGCCGGCCGAAAACATCTGAAGGCATTGAAGCGCATAACCGGCAAAGCCGAAAACAAGAAAAGGGACAATCAGTTTCCCCAAGCCCGCCTTTAGAATTTCGCCGGGCGGCCTTTCCTTGTAAAACATTCCCGACTTGTAGAAAAACCAAAACATAAAGAACGACAAGACATGCATGGCGGCTGAGTTCACCGCATTCCACATTCCACACCATTGCATGGCGTGATACACTATCATGTAGACTATCAGAACACCGCTGACTTGGTCAATATAAGTCACTCTCTTGCCCATATTACGCATTTTCGCACAAAGATACGAAAATAGAAAATCCCGGCGCCGGGGCGCTTTGCGGTTTCAAGTCGCAATTACTGCAAAATCCGTATATTTGCATACAATTTTAAGTATGAAGAAATGGCACTTATAAAGGATTTCAAAGGCAAAAGCCCACGTTGGGGCAAGAACTGTTATTTTTCGGAAAACGCCACCCTCATTGGCGACATAGAAATGGGCGACAATTGCAGCGTGTGGTTCTCGGCTGTGATACGCGCCGACGTCGACGGCGTGAAAATGGGAAACCGTGTAAATGTGCAGGACAACGCCTGCATACACCAGGCAAAAGGCTATCCCGCAATACTTGAAGACGATGTGACGCTCGGACACGGCGCAATAGTTCATGCCTGCACCGTACGCAAAGGGGCGCTCATCGGAATGAATGCCGTTGTGCTCGACGGCGCCGAAATAGGAGAAGGGGCTGTAGTGGCTGCCGGAGCCGTAGTGCTGGGCAAAACAAAGGTTGGAGCACACGAAATATGGGCGGGAGTGCCTGCCAGGAAAATGAGCAAGGCCGCCAATCCCGGAGAAGCCGAATGGTTTGCCGACGAATACGTAAAACTGAAGGAATACTACAAATAGCACACTATTTATAACTTACTGAAATGAAAGTTTCGGCAACATACGGCAGGCGCCTTGCTTTAACCCTTGTCCTGGCTGCATGCACCGCAGGCAGCGCCCCGCAAGCGGCAATTCTGCACAGGCCGGCAGTGCAG
>CAVFSQ010000054.1:4222-8000 GCA_963625145.1 Bacteroidaceae bacterium
ATCCCCAAGCCCAGCCCGAGGCCACTATTCTCGTCGGCTCGGCAAGGCGCCGCTGCGGGGAAATCTCCGTCTACGACCGCAACAATAAGATTGAAATAGCTTCGCACGACATAAAGTTGTCGTTCGACAAGAATACCGGACTATTCAATGTCATCCGATCGAAGTCCACCCAAAGCGTCGTTGAAAGCCTGCAACCGGTATCGTTTGCCGATGGCAGCACCACGCTTACACTAGATGCCCGCAACGGCGAATACTTCTACGGCGGCGGAGTGCAGAACGGCCGCTTCAGCCACCGGGGGAAAAGCATTGTAATAGAAAACACCAACAACTGGGTCGACGGCGGAGTGGCTTCGCCCACGCCTTTCTATTGGAGCACCGAAGGCTACGGACTGTTTTGGCACACTTTCAAGCCCGGGCGCTACGACTTCGGTGAAACCGACAGCAGAAAGGTTATACTGCGCCACAGCGAAAACTATCTCGACGTGTTCGTAATGGTCGACAGCGAGCCGGAAGCCTTGCTGCGCGATTTCTACCAGCTTACCGGAAACCCCGTGCTGCTTCCGAAATTCGGATTCTACGAAGGACATCTCAACGCCTACAACCGCGACTACTGGACCGAGGTCGAAAACGGTTTCATGCTCTACGAAGACGGCAAACGATACAACGAAAGCCAAAAAGCAGACGGCGGCACCAAGGAAAGCCTCAACGGCGAAAACGGCAGCTACCAGTTTTCGGCGCGTGCTGTCGTTGACCGCTATGCACGAAACGACATGCCACTGGGTTGGCTGCTTCCCAACGACGGCTACGGGGCCGGATACGGACAGACAGGCAGCCTTGACGGAAACATAAAAAACCTCAAGGATTTCGGCGACTATGCCCGTTCGAAAGGCGTGGAGATAGGACTTTGGACACAAAGCGACCTGCATCCCAAAGACAGCATCGAGGCACTGCTTCAGCGCGACATCGTGAAGGAAGTGCGCGACGCCGGAGTGAGAGTGCTCAAAACCGATGTGGCATGGGTAGGGCAAGGCTACAACTTCGGGCTCAACGGCGTTAGCGATGTAGGCGCAATAATGCCCTACTACGGCTCGGACGCACGGCCTTTCATTATCTCGCTCGACGGTTGGGCCGGCACACAAAGATATGCCGGAATATGGAGCGGCGACCAGACGGGAGGCGACTGGGAATACATACGCTTCCACATACCTACATTCATTGGTTCGGGACTCTCCGGCCAGCCCAACATCACTTCCGACGTCGACGGAATCTTCGGCGGCAAAAACATTCCGGTAAACATACGCGAATTCCAATGGAAGACTTTCACCCCCATGGAACTCAACATGGACGGCTGGGGGATGAACCCGAAATATCCCGAAGTGCTCGGCGAACCGGCCGCAAGCATCAACCGCTCCTACCTCAAGCTCAAGAGCATGCTTATGCCCTACACCTACAGCATAGCTCACGAAGCCGTGAGCGGCAAACCCATGGTAAGGGCCATGATGCTGCACTACCCCAACGCCTACACACTCGGCACAAAGACGCAATACCAGTTCATGTACGGGCCATACTTCCTCGTGGCACCGGTATACACCGAAACTGAAGCCGACAGCAACGGCAACGACATACGCAACGGTATATATCTGCCCGAAGGGAAATGGGTGGACTTCTGGAACGGCGACACCTACGACGGCGGGCGCGTAATCAACTGCTACGATGCTCCGATATGGAAACTTCCCGTTTTCGTAAAAGCCAATGCCATCATTCCGCTTACCAATCCCAACAACAACCCGTCGCAGATACGCACAGACCGCCGCATCTATGAAATCTACGCAGCAAGCGGCGGCAATGCATCGTTCACCGAATACGATGACGACGGCAAGACACAGGCATATCTCAACGGTGAATGCACCACTACCGAAATCACCGCGACGGCCGACGCACGCAAAACCCTTACAGTCAGCATAGCCCCAAGCCAAGGCACGTTCCAAGGCTTCAACGACACGAAAGCCACCGAGCTGCGCATCAATGTAAGCAAGGACGTCAAAAAAGTCAGTGCAAAAATTGGGAAACAAAGCGTTAAACTCACAAGGGCAACCTCGGCCGAAGAATACGCAAAACTGAGCAACGCATACTACTACGACGCCGCACCCAACCTCAACCTTTTCTCAACGAAAGGCACAGAGTTCGAAAACGTAAGAATAAGCAAAAACCCGCAACTTATTGTAAAGATTGCAGAAACCGAAGTCGGGAAAAATGCGATAATGGTAACAATCGACGGATTTGAATTTGCCATGCCCGACCGCAGCGTTGCCAACCGCGGAACGCTCGATGCCCCGAAAGCCGAAATCAGCGATGCAAACACCGGGTGCTTCACGCTGACGCCTTCGTGGCAAAAAGCCGAAAATGCCGACTATTACGAACTGGAATTCGACAGCATGCTCTACTCCACCATACGCGGCACGCAATTCACCGTCGACGGGCTGATTCCCGAAAACAACTACACCATGAAGGTGCGCGCCGTGAACAAAGACGGGAAATCGCAATGGACAGCACTTGCCGCTACAACAAAGTCGAACCCGCTCGAACTGGCCATAAAAAACATAAAGGCGCAGACTTCATGCGAAAACCAGCCGGGCAGCGGAATAGGCAAACTCTTCGACTTTGACGAAAAAGCCGGATGGCACACGAAATGGGGCAAAGGCGAAGCCGTGCCTTCTGACATAGCCCTAGACCTGCGCAGCGTCAACACCCTCGACCGCTTGGAATACCTGCCACGCGAAGACGCCGCAAACGGTACGCTTCTCAGCGGCACAGTGTCGGTTAGCAGCGACAGGCAAAACTGGAGTGCACCCGCCCAATTCGAATGGAAGCGCGATGCCTCGGTGAAGACATTCAATTTCGAAGGCACTCCCGCCGCGCGCTACATACGCATCCACATCACCGCAGCCGTCGGCAACTTCGGTTCGGGACGCGAAATGTACGTGTTCAAAGTAAAGGGCACCGAAAGCGTGCTGCAGGGCGACATCAACCGCGACAACCGGATAGACGAAAACGACCTCACTTCGTATATGAACTACACCGGACTGCGCCGCGGCGACAGCGACTTCGACTACGTAAGCTCGGGCGACATCAACGGCAACGGACTTATCGATGCCTATGACATATCGTGCGTGTCGACAGAGCTCGATGGCGGTGTAAGCGCTTCAGGCGAAAACGCCTCAGGCACGCTGGCCCTTACACCTAGCCGCACGACCTTCGCAGCCGGCGACACCATGGAAGTAACGGTAAGCGGCAAAGACCTGCACGCAGTCAACGCGCTCAGTTTCGCACTGCCCTACGATGCACAGACGCTACAGTATGCCGGGATTAAGCTCTTAGGCATGAAAGATATGATGAACCTCACCTACGACCGCCTGCACACCAACGGACAAAAAGCACTCTACCCCACTTTCATGAACCGCGGCAACAACTTCCTGCTCGACGACGGCAACCACGATTTGTTCGTGCTGAAATTCGTGGCGAAGAAAGCCGGCAAGTTCAACCTCAAAATGCAGGACGGAATGCTTGTAGACCGAAACCTGGGCACCGCAAGATTCTGATTCAAGCCCACCATACACATTTAATCAGTAGGGAAGCCGCATGATTTCCCTACTGATTTTTCAGCATTTGCCCCGAACGGCAACAGTGTTGCGCAAAAATTTTCTGCGCATAGCGCTAAAACTGTATGCGCATAGAAGAAAAACGGAATGCGCACAGCGCAAGAAAAAGTCTATTGCCT
>CAVFSQ010000055.1:0-7958 GCA_963625145.1 Bacteroidaceae bacterium
GCTCCGCTGCGTGGAAAACCCCTCGGAACTGCTGCTCACGCAAACTGATCAGGCATTGAGCGGCACAGCTATAGCCGCCACCATCGAAGGTGTACGCCCGTTGCTCATCGAAACGCAGGCGCTGGTGAGCACCGCCGCCTACGGCATGCCGCAGCGCTCGGCCACGGGCTTCGACCTGCGCCGCATGAACATGCTGCTCGCAGTGCTAGAGAAACGCGTCGGCTTCCGCCTTACGCAAAAGGACGTCTTCCTCAACCTCGCTGGAGGCATCCGTGTCACCGACCCCGCACTCGACCTCTCGGTAATAGCCGCAATACTATCCAGCAATGTTGACACCGCCATACCGCGCGACGTATGCATGGCCGGCGAAGTGGGGCTGAGCGGAGAGATACGTCCCGTGGCCAGAATCGAACAGCGCATCGCCGAAGCCGGAAAACTCGGGTTCAGCCGCATGCTCGTGCCACGCTCCAACACCCGCGGACTGAAAGCCGCAGCCGACGGTATGGAAATCACTGGTGTGGGAAAGGTGGAAGACGCGCTGCGCGAACTCTTCGGGTAGTTTCCACGCTTCTCCCCCGTATAAATTTCCATTGCCAAAGACTTTGCACATCAATCATTCCATTCCCCAAACACCGACATGTATACCCTCAACCTCGCTCTGCCTCCACATCTGGCAGCCGACCCACAGCACATAAAGACCGAAGCAGCCGGAATGCTGCACATCGACGCACGCACCATCGGCTGCGTGCGCATAAGGAAAAGCAGCATCGATGCCCGCCAGCGCAACATCGTTGTGCGCCTCACGGCAGAAATCTACACTGCCGGAGAAAGCGTACCCGACGAATTCATCCACACCGAATACCGTCCCGTCCACGGCAACCGCACAGCAGTGGTGGTGGGAGCAGGCCCCGGAGGGCTGTTTGCCGCACTGCGTCTCATCGAGCACGGCATAAGGCCCATAGTGCTCGAGCGCGGCAAGGACGTGCACTCGCGCAAGCGCGACATCGCCGCAATACGCGCCACGCAGAAAGTCGACCCCGAAAGCAACTATTCGTTCGGCGAAGGCGGCGCCGGAGCCTATTCCGACGGCAAGCTCTACACGCGCAGCAAGAAGCGCGGCAGCGTGGAGAAGATACTCTCGGTGTTCTGCCAGCATGGCGCCGACACCGGCATCATCAGCGCAGCACATCCCCACCTCGGCACCGACCGTCTACCGCGCATCATTGGGAACATGCGCCAAACCATACTCGACTGCGGCGGCGAGATGCATTTCAGCACCCGCGTAACACGCCTGCTGACCGACAACACCGGCAACGTGTGCGGAGCTGCCGACACCGCAGGCACCGAGTACCTGGGACCGGTAATTCTCGCCACGGGGCATTCCGCGCGCGACGTCTACCGCATGCTGCACCGCGACGGCTTCGCACTCGAAGCCAAAGGCATCGCCGTGGGAGCAAGACTTGAGCACCCCAGTTTCACCATCGACTGCATGCAATATCACACCCCGCGCGGACGCGGCAAATACCTCCCCGCCGCCGAGTATTCCATGACAGTACAGGTGGAGAACCGCGGCGTCTACAGTTTCTGCATGTGCCCCGGAGGCTTCGTAGTGCCCGCAGCCACAGGTCCCCAGCAGATTGTAGTCAACGGCATGAGCCCAGCAAGCCGCAGCTCGCGCTGGAGCAATTCGGGAATGGTGATAGAACTGCGCACCGAAGACCTGGCAGACCCATCAATGGAAGCACTCATGAAAAACGCCATGGGCGACGATGCATTCGCCGCGCGCAACGCCGACTATGCCGACACCACCAACCCGCTGCGCATGATGTACTTCCAGGAAGCGCTCGAACGCGAATGCTGGATACAGGGCAACCGCATGCAAACGGCACCGGCCCAGCGCATGGGCGACTTTGTGAACCGCAAACTCAGCTACGACCTGCCGCCGTCGTCGTACGCCCCCGGACTCATTTCATCACCGCTGCATTTCTGGATGCCGCAGTTCATATACTCACGCCTCGCCGAAGGGTTTCGGATATTCGGCTCGCGCCACAAAGGATTCCTCTCCCGGGAAGCCACGGTGATAGGCGTTGAGACACGCACGTCATCGCCCGTAAGGATAGCCCGCGATGCCTCCACCCTGCAGCACGTCACCCGCAGCGGCCTCTTCCCATGCGGCGAAGGAGCCGGATATGCCGGAGGAATAGTGTCTGCGGCCATCGACGGCGAACGCTGCGCCAATGCAGTGGCAGCATGGCTCAGCTGCAAGTAACAGGTCTGCAGCAAATGTTCGGGCAAAAGTGCCGAAAAAAGCAATTTTTACTACCATTAGTTCAGCCGGAATAACTAATTTTGCGGCAATTATTGACGACAGTACGTCGTTTTGACATATTTACCGCTTTATGAGAGTACTTAAATTCGGAGGAACTTCAGTAGGTTCGCCTGAAAGCATCCTAAACCTCAAGAAAATAACCGAGGCCGTAGACGAGCCCGCAATCGTGGTGGTTTCCGCGCTGGGAGGCATAACCGACAAACTTATATCCACATCGCGCCTGGCTGCTGCCGGCGACGCAAAATACCGCGACGAGTTCAACGCCATGATTGAGCGCCACCGCAACATGATTGACGCGGTGATTCCCCGCGGCGCAGAGCGAGAGGCACTGTGCGACCGCATTGAAACGCTCTTTGACGAACTGCGCAGCATATACCATGGCGTATTCCTCATACGCGACCTCACAGAGAAAACGTCGAATGCCATACTCAGCTACGGCGAAAGGATGTCATCGCAAATCGTAGCCGCGCTAATTGACGGCGCAAACTGGTACGACTCACGCAACTTCATCAAAACATCGCGCCGCGGAAGCCGCAATCTCGTGGATTTCGACAACACTCTGAGGCTCGTGAAACAAACCTTCGCTCGCATGCCCCGCATAGCCGTAGTGCCGGGGTTCATCTCGAGTGACCTTGACGACGGCGAAACCACAAACCTCGGACGAGGAGGTTCTGACTACACGGCCGCAATAATTGCCGCTGCCCTTGACGCCGCTGCCCTTGAGATTTGGACCGATGTCGATGGGTTCATGACCGCCGACCCGCGAGTGATTCCCAATGCCTACACCATCGACGAGCTTTCGTACAACGAAGCCATGGAGCTCTGCAACTTCGGAGCCAAAGTAATATATCCGCCCACGATATACCCCGTGCGCGTGAAAGGCATACCCATCTACGTCAAGAACACCTTCCACCCCGATGCCTCGGGCAGCATCATACACAAGGGCCCCATTGACGACAACCGCGCAATCAAAGGCATTTCGTCGATAAAGAACACGAGCCTCGTGACTGTCAGCGGCCCTTCAATGGTGGGCGTAATAGGCGTGAACCAACGGATATTCTCGAGCCTTGCCGCCGGCGGGGTAAGCGTATTCCTTGTGGCCCAGACTTCGTCGGAAGCCAGCACCAGCCTATGTGTCACCGATAATGACGGCGAGAAAGCACGCCAGATATTGGAACAGGAATTCGCCAAAGAAATATCCACCGGAGCAATGAACCCCGTAGCGCTCACCGGGAATCTCTCGACTGTGGCCGTTGTGGGCGACAAGATGAAGCACACTCCCGGCATAGCCGGAAAACTTTTCGGAGTATTGGGGCGCAACGGTATAAACATCATTGCAATGGCACAAGGCGCCGCTGAGATCAACGTGTCGCTCGTGGTAAGCCGCGACATGCTACGCAAGTCACTCAACGTTATCCACGACAGTTTCTTCCTGAGCGAATACCAGGTGCTGAACCTCTTCGTGTGCGGTGTGGGCACCGTAGGCTCGAAACTGCTCGAGCAGATAGCATCGCAACGCGAAAAACTGATGCGCACGCGCGGACTGCAACTCAACGTTGTGGGCATAGCAAGCGGGCACAATGCCGTGTTCGACCGCAACGGGATACCGGCAGCGACATGGCGCGAAGCTCTGAAAAGCAGTGGCCCAAGCAACACCGAAAGACTGAAGTCCGAAATACTCGGAATGAACATATTCAACTCCGTATTCGTAGACTGCACGGCAAGCGAAGAGGTAGCATCGCTCTACCAAACACTGTTCGAGCACAACATCAGCGTGGTGGCGGCAAACAAGATAGCCGCATCGTCGGAATATTCCAATTACCGCCGTCTCAAAGATACGGCACGCGCCAAAGGCGTGAAATATCTGTTCGAGACCAATGTGGGCGCAGGGCTTCCCATCATCAACACCATCAACGACCTCACGGGCAGCGGCGACAAGATACTTTGCATAGAAGCCGTGCTGAGCGGCACGCTGAATTTCGTGTTCAACGAGCTGTCTGAAGCCACAACATTCAGCCAGGCCGTACAGCGTGCACGCGAAGCGGGATACAGCGAGCCTGATCCCCGCATCGACCTCAGCGGGAAAGACGTAATACGCAAGCTGGTGATTCTTGCGCGCGAAGCGGGATACAGCGTCAATACCGAAGACGTGACCGCCACACCGTTTATTCCCGAAGAACTGATGCAGGCTACACTCGATGATTTTCTGAAAAGGCTTCCCGAGCTTGACGGCAGCTTCGAAGAAAAGCGCAAGGAACTGGAAAAGGAAAACAAGCGGTGGAGATATGTGGCGCGGCTCAACAACGGCAAGACAAGCGTAGGGCTCGAAGCCGTTGACAGCAGCCATCCGTTCTACCGTCTGGAAGGCTCCAACAACGTAATACTCATAACAACGGAGCGCTACAAGGAATACCCGATGCACATCGAAGGCTACGGCGCAGGGGCCGACGTTACAGCAGCCGGCGTATTTGCCGACATCATGAGCGTGGCAAACATCTGATTTCCGCGCCGCCGGACAAACACACAGGCACAAGCGACAAACACGCCACTTACACAAAAGGCGCTGCCCTTCCGGGCAGCGCCTTTTGTGTTTACTTATTGTAGGCTGAACTTATTCCTGTGAGCCTTCTTCTGCCTTGTGCTCGAAACGGTCGCCATGGCTGTGACGGCCTTCACCCTGCGGGCCACGACGCTCGCGGCGTTCTCCACGCTGTGAACGGCGTTCGCGGCGCAGTGCCTGACGCTCTTCGTATCCTTCGGGCTTCTCGAGAAGCACACGGTGCGAAAGGCGGAACTTGCCCGTCTTGGCATCGATGTCGAGAAGTTTCACGCTTATCTTGTCGCCCTCGTGGATACCTGCTTCTTCAACGGTGTCGTAGCGTTTCCAGTCGAGCTCGCTTATATGCAGCAAGCCTTCCTTGCCCGGCATGAATTCCACGAAGCAACCGTAGGGCATGATGCTCACCACCTTGGCTTCGTAGGTTTCGCCCACTTCGGGAATTGCCACAATGGCGCGTATCTTTGCCACGGCAGCGTCGATGCTTTCCTTGTTGGGAGCCGAAACCTGCACTTTTCCAACGCCGTCGGTCTCGTCGATTGTGATGGTAGCGCCGGTTTCTTCCTGCATGCCCTGTATAATCTTTCCGCCCGGGCCTATTACGGCTCCGATGTATTCCTTGGGGATATCGAATGCCACGATACGCGGAACCTGCGGCTTGAAGTCGGGACGCGACGCATCTATTACCTTAAGCATTTCGTTAAGCACGTGCTCGCGTGCATCCTTTGCCTGCATGAGGGCCTTCTCGAGAATTTCGTATGAAAGTCCGTCGCACTTGATATCCATCTGCGTTGCGGTGAGTCCGTTGCGCGTACCGGTAGTCTTGAAGTCCATGTCTCCGAGGTGGTCTTCATCACCAAGGATATCGCTGAGAACGGCATATTTGTCTTCTCCGGGATTCTTTATAAGTCCCATCGAGATACCCGAAACGGGATTCTTCAAAGGAACGCCGGCATCCATAAGCGCCATACAGCCTGCGCATACAGTGGCCATCGACGACGAGCCGTTCGACTCCAGGATGTCGCTCACCACGCGTATTGTATAGGGGAAATCTTCGGGTATCTGGCTCTTCAGTCCGCGCCATGCGAGATGTCCGTGACCGATTTCGCGTCGTCCGACACCGCGCTGTGCCTTCGCCTCGCCGGTTGAATACGGGGGGACGTTGTAGTGAAGCAGGAAGCGCATGGTACTCTTGTCGAGCACTTCGTCCACAATCTTCTCGTCGAGCTTCGTGCCGAGCGTACAAGTAGCCAATGCCTGTGTTTCACCGCGTGTGAATATTGCCGATCCGTGGGGTGCGGGCAGAGGGTCGGCTTCGCACCAGATGGGACGTATGTCGGTATAGTCGCGGCCGTCAAGACGGCGCTTTTCGTCGAGCACGCAACGGCGCATGGCGTCGCGCTCCACATCGTAGTAGTAGCGGTCGATAAGCGCATTCTTCTCTTCGAGTTCGTCTTCGGCAAGTCCGCTGTTTGCTGCAGCATATGCTTCCTTGAAATCCTCACGTATATGCGAGAAGGCATCTTCGCGTGCATGCTTGTCGCGATTGCCTTCGAGCGTAATCTGATATGCCTTGTCGTAGCATTCCTTGCGCACCTGCTCGCGAAGTTCTTCGTCGTTGGTTTCGTGGCAATACTCGCGCTTCACATCGGTTCCGAGTTGCTTCGAAAGTTCCGCCTGCATGCGGCACATGGGCTTAATGGCCTCGTGGGCGGCCTTAAGAGCGCCGATAAGGTCCTGCTCCGAAACTTCGTTCATTTCGCCTTCCACCATCATGATGTTGTCTTCGGTGGCAGCAACCATAAGGTCGATGTCGGCGTTTTTCATCTGCTCATATGTGGGGTCGATAACATATTCTCCGTCAATGCGTGCAACGCGCACTTCAGAGATGGGGGCCTCGAACGGGATGTCGGAACATGCCAAGGCTGCCGATGCGGCAAAACCTGCGAGAGCGTCGGGCATATCAACTCCGTCGGCTGAGAACAGCATGATGTTCACGTATACTTCCGCGTGGTAATTGGAGGGGAACAGGGGCCTCAGCGCACGGTCAACAAGACGGCTGGTCAATATTTCGTAGTCGGAAGGGCGTCCTTCCCTTTTGGTAAATCCGCCCGGAAAGCGTCCGGCAGCCGAATAGCGTTCTCTGTAATCGCATTGCAGCGGCATGAAATCCGTGCCCGGCACCGCATCCTGTGCAGCGCAGACCGTGGCGAGCAACATCGTATTTCCCATACGGAGCATTACAGCGCCGTCGGCCTGTTTAGCCAATTTGCCTGTTTCGATGCTTATTTCCCGCCCATCGGGAAGCGAAACAGTTTTCGTAATAACATTCATCTAAATCTTTTCTTTTATTGTTTTCTTCTCTTTCGTCTAAAATGTTTCGTAATAACAAAAATCGCACAAAATTACTGATAATTTTCCGTAAAGCATTGATACAAGGCAAGGAAAAATGAATATTTTTCGCTGCCGGTGCTGAACTTCGGGGAAAACAACCCGCGGGAAGCCGGCGCGGGCGGGCAAAGGACGCTATTTCAGAAGCGCGGCGGGGCGGTACTCCATAATCTTGAACACGTATTTGCAGGCCATTACCAGCTGGTTGGTGCGTATGCCGTTCTCGCGGCAAGCCATGGTGTCTTCGCGCAACAGGGTGCGACGGCTCGACATGTCCTTTGTGCTGCGCCCACCCATGCGCATTGTCACGAAGTCGAGCGGAATATAGCGGGTGTTTATCCTGAAAGTATGGAACAGCCTTACCATCATCTCGAAATCGGAGCCGATATGGTAGTTTGTCTTGTAGAGCCCCACACGGTCGTAGACTTCGCGGCGCACATAAAGCGAAGGATGGGCCGGCATGAAGCCGAAGCGGAGCATGAACCGGCGGAACGGGCGGGAACTGTAATAGCGCACCACGACGTCGCGCCTGCTGTCGCGGATGAAATGCACGTCGCCGTATACGGCGTCAACACCATTGGAAAAAGCGCTCACCATTTTCTCTACCACGTCGGGCGAGGTGAAATAGTCGTCGGAATTGAGAATTCCCACTACATCGCCCGTAGACATGCAGCTGCCCTT
>CAVFSQ010000056.1:0-7920 GCA_963625145.1 Bacteroidaceae bacterium
AGCACCATTTTCTCGTCTTTTGTGCCGTCGCCTACTGCGATTACTTCGCCCTTCAATGGTTTTTCCTTGGCTGTATCGGGGATGATGATGCCAGCCACTGTCTTCTCCTCTGCCTTTGCGGGAGCAATAAGAACTCTGTCTGCCAATGGTTTAATGTTCATGTCTTTTTATTTTAGAATGTTGATATTGTTCGTTTGTTGCGCGGCGGCCTGCCCCGGGGGCGGGCCCTGCACTTTACGTAAAGCCAAAAGCGTGCCAAACCGGGCGGAGCCATAGCGAAAGGCGCTTGCCGGTGACACGTCGGCATGTCAAAACAAGACATTAAGTTTAGTGGTGTGACATTTTGTCAGCAAGGCCACAGAGGAAGAGATGCTTTGCGCGCTAAAAGTCCCAGGAATCCCGTTCTGCCCGCTGGGCAAAGGGCCAGTTCACGAGATAAAGCCGCCCTGTGGTGCGCGTAAAGGCCGTATAAAGCCAGCGCAGGTAATTGGTAGAGAGCATGTCGGGCGGCGTATACCCCTGGTCGAGAAACACGCGGCTCCATTGCCCACCCTGCGCCTTGTGGCACGTCACGGCGTAGGCATATTTCACCTGCATGGCATTGTAGTGGGGGTCAACGCGCAGGCTTTTCATTCTTGTGCGCCGCGAACGTATATTCGCGTATTTCTCCAGCACTACCCGATACAGTGCTTCCGATTCACCGCGCGTCAGCGATGGGGACTCGCTGGTGAGAGTGTCGGTCAGCAGCCGCGCATCGAGTAGCATGTCGTTGTAGTCGGGAAAGCGGAGCGTGGCGTCGACAAAATGAAAGCCCCCGTATTCGTGGAAATTCGAAAGATGCTCCACTTCCGCAATGTCGCCGTTGGCGATGAAATCCGCTTCGGCGGCTTCGGAGGCACCAAGAGCCGCCTGTGCGGTCCAGTGATAATTGTTTTTAGCCACCATTATGCGGTCGCCCACCGTGATTTCGCCCTCGCACCCGTATATGCGGGCTCGGATTCCGAGATTGTATTCTATTGCACGCTTGTTGGAGCGCGTTATTACAATAGTCTCGTCGCTCCCCACATCGTCGTAGCACGATTCAATTTCCTCTATCAGTTCGCCCCCGGGCACGTATTCCAAATCGCTGAAACCTTGCCGTGTGATTACCGGGAACCCTGCGGGGCTGCCCTGTCCTATCATGTCGCGCAGCATCGTGGCATTTGTTAGCACGCCGGTATCCTTTCCCTGCCGCATCACTTCCCGCAGTTCCACCGCCGCAGCGCGCAGCCCGTAGCTGCACAGGCAGTCGGCCGAGAGCGCAGGACTTTCGTCCTCGCCTACCGGCGGAAGCTGGGCCGTGTCGCCTACAAGAAGCAGCTTGCAACCTGCGCCGCCATACACAAACTGCACGAGGTCGTCAAGCAGGCATCCCGTACCGAAAAGACTGTTGCCGCCTTCGTTGGAAATCATCGATGCCTCGTCGACAATAAATATGGTGTTCCGGCGCCGGTTGTAGTTGAGCGAAAAGCGCGTGTCTTCGCCGTCGAAAGTCTGCTGGCGGTAAATGGCCTTGTGTATGGTGTAGGCTTTCGCCCCCGAATATTTGGCAAACACCTTGGCAGCCCGCCCCGTCGGTGCAAGAAGCACAGGCTCCGTGCCCCTCTGGCGAAGGCTCCTTACCAGCGCGCTGATAAGTGAAGTCTTTCCCGTTCCGGCATACCCCCGCAAGACTAGGGCAGCGCGGTTTACTTTTGTCTCCACAAACCTCACCAGCACGTCAAGCACACGGCGTTGCCCGTCGTTCGGGGTAAACGGCAGGTTTTCCAAAAGCAGCGTAAGCGTATCGTCCATACAAGGCTGGCAGCGCCCCCTCAGGCGGCTGTTACCAGGGCACTTTGTCGCCGAACACTATGCAGGCAGGCTTTCCCACTTTGATATCGTTGCCGGTATTCTTGAGGTCGCCCGTTTCGGCATTGCGCTCGTACACCTGAAGCACATCGTCGTCCATGCACCCCACTACCACGTATTTACCGTTGGGCGTAATCTTGAACATACGCGGATGCTTGCCCGTAGGCTGATAGCCGGTTTTCTTCAGCGTGCCGTCGGCATTTATGCTGAAAATGGCGATTCCGTCGTTCTTGAGCCTGACGCTGGCATAAAGGTGCTTGCCGTCGGGGCTCACTTCAACCTCGGCACCGCCACGGGCACCAGCATCGCTTGCCTTTACCGCCTGTTTCTGCACAAGGTTGCCCGTTGCCTCATCGAAATCGAACGCAATAACTTCGTCGCTCAGTTCGGTCACGACATAGGCGTGCTTGCTGTCGGGCGAAAACGCCATATGGCGCGGGCCGCAGCCTTTGGGAAGGTCTGTCTTGAAAGGCTCGCCCTGTTTGAACTCGGGCCGCAGTTCGTATTTATACAGGCAGTCGCCGCCAAGGTCGGTGGCAAAGAGGAAATGGCCGTCGGGCGATTTCACTACCTGATGTATATGCGAGCCGCTTTGGCGCGTGCTGTCGCCGAACGTTCCGTTGTCGAACTGCATGGTCTCGCCGTTGTCGAAAAGGGTGGCGTCGCGCTCGATGTCGTAGACGCTGATATTTCCCGTGGAATAGTTGGCCACGTAAAGATTGCGCGCATAGGTCACAAGGTAGCAGGGGTCGTCGCCATGGGCAAGAACGCGGTTGAGAAATGCCATGCGGCCGCTGCTGGGCGACACGCGGTATGCGCTCACCGTGGCTTCTTCGCCCTTACCCTCGCTCACGCAATACATAAACGAGTCGTTGGCGGCAATCACAAGATAGCTCGGGTTGGCAACTTTTGCTACATGCTGGGCGCTCGCCTTGCCGCTTTCCTGGTCGAACGAGAAAGAATATATGCCTTCAGAACCTTTGTCGGTGTACGTTCCCACGAGCATGGGAATAGGGTCGCTCTTGCCGCAGGCAGTGAGCAGCAGCGAAACGGCAACTGCCGTCAGAATCTTCGTAGTTTTCATTTCTGTGTTTTTTAGGTTTGGCAAATTCTGTCAGTTGTGCACAAGCGTGCCCACGGGCTCGCCGTCAAGCACACGGGCAAGGTTTCCGTTCCGGTCCATGTTGAACACATACACTGGCAGGTTGTTTTCCTTGCACAGCGCAGTGGCCGTAAGGTCCATAATCTTCAGTCCCCGCGTGTAGACTTCGTCGAACGTAATTTCGTTGAACTTCACGGCATCCTTCACTTTCTCGGGGTCGGCAGTGTATACACCGTCAACGCGCGTGCCCTTGAACATCACGTCGGCTTCTATTTCGATACCGCGCAAAGCCGAGCCGGTGTCGGTGGTGAAATACGGGTTGCCGGTTCCTGCCGACATGATTACCACCTTGCCCTGGCGCATATACTCTATCGCTTTCCATTTGTTGTAGAATTCGCCTATAGGCTCCATGCGTATGGCCGTAAGCACCCTGGCATCCACGCCTATTGCCCCCAGTGCGCTGCTAAGCGCGAGCGAATTGATTACGGTGGCGCACATTCCCATCTGGTCACCCTTCACACGGTCGAAGCCTTTGCAGGCGCCGCTCAAGCCGCGGAAAATATTCCCGCCGCCAATCACGATGCCTGTCTCCACACCGCTTTCAAGCGCCTGCTTTATCTGCTGCGCATATTCGTTGAGCCGGTTGGTGTCTATTCCATAGCCCTGGGAACCAATAAGGCTCTCGCCACTGAGTTTCAGAAGTATTCTTTTGAATTTTGCCATATCTATAATTGTATATCCGGAAGCGAATTTACGGAAAATTATCTTTCGCCATGCACAAAAGCGGCATTTTTGGTTTCGCAAAGCCACAAGCTGCCTTCTAAAACGTGCGCCGCAACACCATTCTATACTGCAACGCCATTACTGCCGAACGCACAAGCAACCAACTCAGGAATGCCGCCCACAGCCCGCTGTTGCCCATAACCGGGAGCAGGAAAAACAGCAGCGCAAAGAATACCGCTGCCGACAGCAAAGTCGAAACAAGCATCTGCCGTGTAGCCAAAGTTCCCACAAACACTCCGTCAAGGACAAACGCCACAACTGCCACCACGGGAATTGCCGCAGCAAAGGGAAGATACTGCAGCGCCACGCCCAGCGTTTCGCGGCTGTCGGTAAGCAATGCCAGAAAAGCGTGGCCCGCCAAGGCATACACGGCGCTGAAAGCCACTGCCGCAGTTCCGCATATCCAAGCGACAGCCGCCACCATCGACTTGAAAGCCCGCCTGTCGCGGGCACCGGCATAGCGGCCCGACAAGGCTTCGGCCGCAAATGCAAACCCATCGCTTATATACGAAAACAGCACAAACAACTGCATCAGCAAGGCATTGGCAGCAAGCGTCAAAGCCCCCATGCGCGTGCCGCAAACTGTGAAATACGACATCACAGCCACAAGAAACAGCGTGCGGAGGAAAATGTCGCGGTTGACGGCGAAAAACTTCCCCAGTCCGCGGCGGCAAAGCACTTCGCGCCAGTCCACGCGCGACAGCATGCCGTAATATTTCGCAAGCCACACCACGATGCACACTGCCAAGCCGGCATACTCGCCGGCAACGGTTCCGGCAGCAATCCCTTCAATGCCCATACCGAAGACAAACACAAAAGTCGCGCTCGCCACAATGTTCACCACATTCTGCACAACGGTAACGACCATGGGCCAAACGGAATTCTGCATGCCGAGAAACCATCCCGAAAAAGCGCAGATGCCCAATACCGCAGGCGCACCGAATATGCATATGCCGAAATACGACACCGCCGGCTCTTCCACGCCTTCGGGACAACTAACAAGCGTGAACGCCGCTGCGCGCAACAATGGTGCCGCAAGCACTATTGCCGTTCCTATAAGCATTGCAAGAGTCATGGCCCGGGCCAGCCCCACTGCCACACCGCCCATATCGCCGCGGCCAAACGCCTGCGCCGTAGGGCCGCTGGTTCCCATGCGCAGGAAACCCGTCAGCCAGTAAAGCACATTGAAAACCATGCCGCCCACGGCTATTGCCCCAAGATATACCGAAGAGCCGAGATGGCCGGCAATCGCAGTATCGGCAAGCGAAAGCAGCGGCACGGAAATATTGGAAACGATAGCAGGAACGGCAATGCGCGCAATGCTGCGCACAGTATCAACCCCTGGGCCGCGCGAGGCAAAATGCATGTTTTTCATTGCGGGAGCGTCATAACGTAAAGCAGTGCAAAATTAGCGAAAAGGCGGTTGGCAGTCGGCTATTTGTTATCTTTGCACTTATGACAGACAACAACGACGACGAAAAATTCATGCGCCAGGCCATTGCCGAAGCGCAGAAAGCGGCATCCGAAGACGAAGTGCCCGTGGGGGCCGTGGTAGTATGCCGCGGCCGCATCATAGCCCGCGCCCACAACCTCATCGAAACGCTCAACGACGTTACCGCGCATGCCGAAATGCAGGCAATAACCGCGGCAGCGAACCATATCGGCGGCAAATACCTCAACGAATGCACGCTGTACGTCACCGTAGAGCCATGCTACATGTGCGCCGGAGCCATGGGCTGGGCGCAACTGTCGCGGCTGGTTTACGGCGCCGGCGATGCAAAGCGCGGCTATACCCTACTGAGCCCTTCGCCGCTGCACCCGCGCACCGCAGTTACAAAGGGCGTGCTTGCCGAAGAGTGCGCGGCGATAATGCGCGGGTTCTTCGAGGCAAAACGAAGATAACGGGATACGGGAGAAACCGTTCACATTTTCCTTGGCTGGCGGCTCATGCGATATTCTTTTGGAGTCATGCCAAGGAGTTTTTTTGTATAGCGCGAGAAATACGACAGCGAAGCGAAGTTCATTGCATCGGCAATCTGCGTTGCCGAAAGTTTTCCGTCGTTCAGATACCTCTTGAGAATAGGCAGCGTGTAGCGGTCAATGAACGCGGTGACACTGCAGCCCGTTGTGCGCTTCACAGTTTTCGAAAGATATTCCGGGGTTACGTTCATGCGCCCGGCATAATACGCCACACTGCGCTGGCGCATGCTTGTGCCGGCGCGCAAGAGCGAGATGAGTTCCTTTACCACGTAGGCGCAGCGGTCGGACGTGTCGGACGTGGCATTACGCTGGGAATGGAGTGCAAACAAATCGTACATCATGGTAAGGCAAAGGCTTCCCATAAGTTCGCGGTAAAACGGATGCGACGTGTCGGCCATACGGCTTTCTATATTGTGTATGTCGCAAAGGAAGCGCCGGACACCGTCGGAACCGGCGTGAAGCACGGGGTCGTCGTGGAGAGTGATTTCGCCACCTATGCCGAAGTTGTTTGCCGGCAAAAGGCCGCCCAAAAAGCGCAGGGGCGCCGCAAAGAATTCCACCTTAAGATTGCCTCCGGGCTCGATGCCGCTCACGGTGTCGGGGGAACTGATTATGGCAATGTCGCCGGGGCGCACGCAGTGCCGGCGTCCGTGGAACACGAAGCTCCCTTCGCCCTCAAGGCATACCAAATGCAGGCACCAGTTGCGGAAACGGGTGTCGTTGATTTGCCTGAAGTCGGTGGAGTACGCGAATTCCATTCTGCCCTATTGCTTCGGCAAATATATGAAACGTCGCGCACGGCAACAAATTTAAAGAGAGCAAAGGTGCAAAAGAAATGTCTGCTCAGAGTCTGTCGTAATATTCGTCGCCCACTGGCTCCAGCCATTCGCTGCCTGCACCTTCGGCCGGCACCGAAATGGCAATGTGCTGAAACCAACTGTCTTTTGCCGCGCCGTGCCAATGCTTCACCTCGGCCGGGATATTCACCACATCGCCCGGCTTGAGGGCCTGCGCCGGCTTGCCCCATTCCTGATACCATCCTTTGCCGCCCACACAAATCAGTATCTGCCCTCCTTTGTGGTGTATGTGCCAGTTGTTGCGGCAGCGAGGTTCGAAAGTTACGTTCGACACGGGCAGTTTCCCGTCCTTCACTAGCGGAGCAAGATAACTGTTGCCTATAAAATACTGCGCATATGCCACGTTGGGTTCGCCTTTGGGGAATGCCATATTCTCTACCGGTTCACCTTCAGTGAATTCATCGCCGAGAATTTCACTTATGGCCTTGCCGGCACGCCAAGCCTCGGTTTCGCCCACCCTTTCGCGCAAAGCGCCGGGTATGGCGCGCAGTTCGCCGTCGGGAAGCCCCATGTTGCGTGCACCGCGTACGTGCGACTTCAACTGCGGCTCTACGCCCTGCAGTCCGCTCAGTGCGCTCACCGTCACAAGTTCGCGCTCGGCAAACGTGAGGTTGTCGCGGGCGAAAATATCGCCGAACAAATGGGCCTTGAGATAATAGTCGGTAGCAGGGGCAAAGGTGTAGGTAAACGGCTTTCCGCCAACAAGGCGCGTCTGCACTTCAGTGCCATGCTTCAGTGCATCGTAACCGCCGGGCAGCGGACTGGCGTCACGGCCTTCGGCATCTTCGCAGCCATCGGCCCTGCGCTGCGCGGTCACCCGCTGCAAAGCCCCGAGAGCGTTGAGGCTGCGCGGAAAGCCGGTGTAAGCATACAGTTGCGACAACGCTTCCTTTATCTGGCTTACCGTCAGTTTTGCGTCAAGCCCGGCGGCTATGGCTTTTTCAAGAGCCGCAATATCGCCCTTGGCTTCAAGACATGCAATGGCCGCGAGGCATTGCTGTTTTTCGTTGAGTGAATCCATTGTATCGTGTATATTGTTTGTTGTCGATGCGCAAGACGGCATGTGCACGGCGCACGCCAGCGCCACTGCCGCGGCAATAATCTGCTTTATCATGTCTGCTGTTGGTTTTGCTGCAAAATTATTGCCGGCGCGCGTTACTTGTGTTTCACAAAACGATACCATTGTTTCACAAATACGCCCAAATTTTCCAAAGTCAGCAAACCGCATCGCGCAAAAAAAGTGGTTCATCCGATATTTCGAGTGATGCGACAGTCATGCAATGCATATAGTCTTAGTTTGAAATACCT
>CAVFSQ010000057.1:0-7854 GCA_963625145.1 Bacteroidaceae bacterium
CCCCAAAAGTTTGCAAGTCCCCCACTATTTCTATAATTGTGTACGAAGTGACGAAAACGGCGGTATTCGTCTACCACGCCCCGATGTTCACCGATGCGGCGAGTGAAACGATGCTTATGCGTGCGGCGCCGGCTGCCGTTAGGGTATCGGCGCACGCGGTGAGGGTAGCGCCTGTGGTCACCATATCATCCACGAGCAGCAAGTGTCGCCCAGCTACGTGTTCGGGGTGGCGTGTGGCGAATATGCCGTTTACATTGGCCATGCGCTCGTGGCGTGAAAGGCGCGTTTGCGTGGGGTTGTCGACGGTGCGCTCAAGCAATCCGCAATCTATGTCTATTCCTGTGACGCTACTTATGCCAAGGGCTATCATGAGGCTTTGGTTGTAACCACGCAAGCGCTCGCGGCGTGGTGATAGCGGCACGGGAATTATGGCGTCGATGCCATCGAAGAATCCGTACTCTTGCATCTCCACTGCCATGCGCCGCCCGAACTCACGTCCTATGCGCGCGCCGTGGCGGTATTTCAGCGTGTAGAGTAACTGTGGTGTTGCAGCCCCGCTGTTGTAAAGCAGGTAGGCACCGGCGCGACCGAGTGGGAACCTTCCAATGAAAAGCATCTCTACGGGATTGTTGCGCAGGTGCGAGTAGCGAGTGTAGGGAAGGGTTAAGGTGCATGCAGCGCATACGCAACGCTCACCGGATTCGAGGCGCCGTCCGCATATGGCGCAACGGTGCGGCACAAGCAGTGCGGCAACCTGAAGCAGAGTCGCGGTGGTTTTGCGCAGTAGTGTACGTGTGCGGCTCATTCCTCCAAAATGCTTTTAAGACACTCGCTCGCTACATCGAGTTCGTAGCCGCGGCCGGCTGCGTAGCGCATCAGTTTCTGTCGCAACGCCCAATCATCAGTTTTGCCGGTAGCGGCAGCCTTGCGCCGCAGTATGTCAGCGAGCACGGTGTGATAATCGTCATCGTCAATGGTCTGTAGGGCCTGCGCAATGCATTCATCTGGTAGTTGCCTTCGCCGCAGTTCCATGCGTATTTTCTGTCTGCCCCAGCGGTTGAAGTTCCACTTGTCCTCGACAAATGCGCGGCAATAGCGCCCGTCGTCGATATATCCGCCGCTACGCAGTGTGCCTATAATCTCATCGTGGCACGCGTAGTTAACGTTCCACAACTGCAACTTGCGTCGCACATCGCTTTCGCAGCATTCGGCCTTGGCACATGCCGCCGCAAGGCGCTCGAGAGCCTTTTGGGGGCTTATGGGTTGGGGGGTATTCATTGCCGTGCGCATATCATCCGTGGATTACCTTGCATATCGCAGCACGTTTCTACTGCGGTGAAGCCCGCAAGGCGGAATGTGTCAGCGGTTTCGCGGGCGAAGTGGCGGTTAATCTCCACCATAGTGGCGCCGTGCGGAGCCAGCATGGCGGCGGCGTAGCGAGCTATGGCACGATAGAATAACAGTGGGTCACTATCGTCAACAAACAGGGCCTCATGGGGTTCGTAGGCAAGCACATTGCGGTGCATGGCGCTACGTTCGCTTAGGCATACATAGGGAGGGTTGCTGACGATAAGGTCATATTCCGCCGCTGGTATTCCGCCATTGTGCAGCGCATCGCCCAAAACGAAACTTATACGGGCACCGAGATTAGCGGCATTGCGTTGTGCTATGGCAATGGCTTCACGACTGATATCGACGGCTGTGACGTGGGCATTTGACACATGCAAGGCCAGCCACACCGCAAGGCAACCGCTGCCAGTACCTATGTCGAGGATGCGTGCGCCGGGGGGACACTGTTCTGCCGCCCACTGCGCTAGTTCGAGCGTCTCGGGGCGGGGCACAAGTACGCCCGGCCCTACTTCCAGCACAATATCGCCGAAAGGCGCTATGCCTGTGACGTACTGTACTGGCTCGCCGGCGGCAAGTCGTGCAAGCATAGAACGGAAACGCTGTCGTTCCTCTTCGGAAAAATGTATATCTTTGCCTGCGTAAATGTCGTTTAGCGTTATGCCGAAGGCATCCTCCAGCCACGCACGCACTACAGCATGGGCCTCGCCAGGTTCATACACGGTTGAGAGACGCTGCAAGGCTTCGGTATATATGGAATTCATACAGTGGCAACCTATGGTTTGCACAAAATTACGCTTTCAAACCGGAATATGGATAGAGTGACCGATGAAAAGTTCATGCACCGCTGCCTGCAACTGGCACGTTGCGGCTTCCATGAGGCGCCGCCCAACCCTATGGTGGGGGCTGTGGTGGTGCACGACGGACGCATCATAGGCGAGGGTTATCACATGCGCTGCGGAGGGCCACATGCCGAAGTCAACGCCATATCCGCCGTAGCCGACAAAACGCTGTTGCCACAAAGCACGGTGTACGTCAGTCTCGAACCATGCTCGCACTACGGCAAGACACCACCATGCGCTGACCTGCTGGTGCGTTGTCGCGTTAAGCGAGTGGTGGCGGGATGCATCGATCCTTTTTCCAAGGTGCAGGGACACGGAGTGGCCCGTCTGCGCGAAGCCGGCATAGAGGTCACCGTTGGGGTGCTCGAAAGCGAATGCCTCGAACTCAATCGTCGCTTCGTGACCTTTAACAGTTGCGGTCGCCCCTATGTTACGCTGAAATGGGCACAGAGCAGCAACGGATATGTAGCCGCTGCGGGCAGCGCCCGTACCATGATATCCACGCCGCTGACGCAGATGAACGCCCACCGCCTGCGCACCATGAACCAGGCTATACTTGTGGGCCGCCGCACGGCCGAAAGCGACAATCCCTCGCTCACGGCACGGGCATGGCACGGCAGTTCACCGTTGCGTGTGGTCATCGATCGCGGGGCGCAACTTCTGCCTACACTTAACATTTTCAACGGCGAAGCCCCAACACTAGCCGTTACCGCCGGGCCCTACCCACAAATACGGCCGCTTACCGAAACCTTCTGTCCCGATTGGCAAAGCTCGCTCGTGCCTCAGCTGCTAGTCGAGCTGCACCGACGCGGCATACAGACGCTGTTGGTGGAAGGTGGGACATGCACTTTGCAGCAATTCATTGACCAGGGATTGTGGGATGAAGTTGTAGTGGAGCACAGCAGTGCACCAGTAGAAGGCCGTGTGGCAGCGCCAGCAATGCCGCTACACTTGCAGTGGGAAAAACGCACGTTCGTGGGCGGAAACTTCTCTGTGGCAAGAAATTCCGAAAGCCGAGGCATTTTGGGAATATAAGCGTTTTACATTCGCTCCCGCGACATTACATCAAAGTAAATTGCTATCTTTGCGCCGTGATTTGCGCCTTCGATGCGCGCAAGCCTTTTTAACTACAATAATTGAGATGGACTACGATTTTCGAAAAATAGAAGAGAAGTGGCGCAAGGTATGGGCCGACAACAAGACTTACCATGTAACCGAAGACACTTCGAAACCTAAGTATTATGTGCTCAATATGTTTCCTTACCCCTCTGGGGCCGGGTTGCACGTGGGGCACCCGCTAGGATACATCGCCAGCGACATATATGCCCGATACAAGCGTCAGCGCGGATACAATGTGCTCAATCCCATGGGCTACGATGCCTACGGTCTGCCGGCCGAGCAATACGCAATACAGACTGGGCAGCATCCCGCTGTGACTACAGTGAAGAACATCAGCCGCTACCGCGAACAGCTCGACAAGATAGGTTTTTCGTTCGATTGGGACCGCGAGGTGCGCACCTGCGACCCTGTATTCTATAAATGGACACAGTGGGCCTTCATACTCATGTTCAACAGCTACTATTTCAATACCGAAAACCGCGCAATGCCCATCGATGGCCTTGTGAAGCGTTTCGAAGAAAATGGAACCGCCGGTATAGATGCTGCTTGCGGTGAGGAGATGCAGTTCACCGCTGCCGAATGGAATGCTATGGGCGACCGTGAAAAGCAGCAGACACTCATGAACTGGCGCATAGCATACCTTGGCGAAACCGAAGTGAACTGGTGTGCGCAACTCGGTACCGTGCTCGCCAACGATGAAGTGGTAGACGGCGTGTCGGTGAGGGGCGGATATCCCGTGGTGCAGAAAAAAATGAAGCAGTGGTGTTTGCGCGTCTCGGCTTACGCACAGCGGTTGCTCGATGGGCTCGACACCATCGACTGGACCGATTCGCTCAAGGAAACCCAACGCAATTGGATAGGCCGCAGCGAAGGTACCGAAGTGGAATTCAGTGTCAAGGGAAGCGACATGAAGTTTACCATCTTCACCACACGTGCAGACACGATGTTCGGTGTGACATTCATGGTACTTGCACCCGAAAGCGAACTCGTTGATATGCTCACCACCGAAGGGCAGGCCGAAGAAGTGAGCAGCTATATCGAAGCCACAAAGAAGCGCACTGAGCGCGAACGCATCGCCGACCGTAGGGTGACCGGTGTGTTCTCTGGCTCGTATGCCATAAACCCCTTCACCGGTGATGAGATTCCAGTGTGGATAAGCGACTACGTGCTGGCTGGATACGGCACTGGAGCCATCATGGCAGTGCCAGCCCACGACAGTCGCGACTATGCTTTCGCAAAGCGCTTCAATCTTCCCATTGTGCCTCTCATCGAGGGATGCGATGTTTCTGAACAGAGTTTCGATGCCAAGGAAGGCATCGTGACCAACTCCCCCCGCAAGGGAGCTAAACCATATATCGACTTCTCGCTCAACGGGCTCACTGTGAAGCAGGCCATTGCCGCAACAAAGCAGTATGTGGAGCAGCATGGGCTGGGGCGCGTGAAGGTGAATTATCGTCTGCGCGATGCCATATTCTCGCGTCAGCGCTATTGGGGTGAGCCGTTTCCTGTTTACTACAAGGACGGCATGCCGCAGATGCTTCCATTGGAGTGCCTGCCTTTGGAACTGCCTGAAGTGGACCGCTACGAACCCACCGAAACCGGAGAGCCGCCGTTGGGGCGTGCCAAAAAATGGGCGTGGGATGAACAACAACGCAAAGTGGTGGACAAGCAACTCATCGACAACGCCACGGTGTTCCCTCTCGAACTCTACACAATGCCCGGCTTTGCCGGCTCTTCGGCATACTATCTGCGATATATGGACTCGCGCAACGAAAAGGCCCTCGTCTCGCCCGAAGCCGACAACTATTGGAAGTGCATCGACCTTTATGTAGGAGGCACCGAGCATGCCACCGGTCACCTCATATATTCCCGCTTTTGGAACAAGGTGCTTCACGACTACGGTTATTCCGTCACCGAAGAGCCCTTTGCAAAACTCATAAACCAGGGCATGATACAAGGACGCTCCAATTTCGTCTACCGCATAAAGGAAGGCAGCGAAAAGGGTAAGTTCGTGTCGCTCGGTCTCAAGGATAACTACGATGTTACGCCTATTCACGTTGACGTCAACATCGTGGCCAACGACGTGCTCGACACCGAAGCATTCCGTCAGTGGAGACCCGAATACAACAATGCCGAATTTATTCTCGAGGACGGCAAATACGTTTGCGGTTGGGCCATCGAGAAGATGTCGAAGAGTATGTTCAACGTCGTGAATCCTGATATGGTGGTAGAGCACTACGGCGCCGACACACTGCGGCTCTACGAAATGTTCCTCGGCCCCGTAAACCAAAGCAAGCCGTGGGATAGCAACGGCATCGACGGATGCTCGCGCTTCCTTCACAAGTTGTGGAATCTTTTTAACGGCAAGGGTGACAAGTTTGTGCCCGATGACGCCGAGCCTACTGAGGCAAACCTGCGCACGCTTCACAAACTCATAAAGAAAGTTACCGAAGACATCGAAAACTTCTCCTACAACACCGCAATTTCGGCGTTCATGATAGCCGTCGGCGAATTCAACACGCAGAAATGCACTTCGCGCAAAGTGCTCGCCCAGCTTGTGGCGCTCATTGCACCGTTTGCGCCGCATATCGCCGAAGAGTTGTGGCAGCAACTCGGCAACACGCAGAGTGTGTGTGACGCGGCATGGCCTGCATACAATGAAGAATACCTCCAGGAAAGCATCGTAACCATGGGCATATCGTTCAACGGCAAGACGCGTTTCACGATGCAGTTCCCTGCCGACGCCGCGTCCGATGCCATCGAAAAGGAAGTGCTGGCCAACGCTCAAACAGCGAAATACACCGACGGCAAGCAAATCGTAAAGGTGATTGTAGTGCCGCGCCGAATAGTGAACATCGTGGTACGCGGCTGACGCAGTTCCTACCCTAAGAAGACTGGCACTATGGAGCATTCTTTGAGCATGCCGGGCGTAAAGACCACGCCGATGCAGTATGTACACGACTACGCGTTCATGACCTTCGGCCTGTTGTGCTATGCCGTGGGCTTCACTTGCTTCATTCTTCCCTATCAGATAACCACGGGCGGCGTGGCTGGTATAGGCGCACTTGTGTTCTATGCCACCCACGGTGCAGTCCCGGCCCATTATCCCTATCTGCTTGTCAACTCGCTGCTGCTTGTAGCGGCCATCAAAGAATTAGGCTGGCGCTTTTGCGTCAAGACTATATACTCGGTGCTTGTGCTCAGTGCGTTCATGGCTTTGGGTAAAAACTTG
The DNA here is from genome assembly GCA_963625145.1 of Bacteroidaceae bacterium. Lineage (GTDB taxonomy): Bacteria > Bacteroidota > Bacteroidia > Bacteroidales > Bacteroidaceae > UBA6398. The sequence continues at coordinate 6,541 of CAVFSQ010000057.1, forward strand.
ATGCAGGGCCTTGAGGGATTCCCGCTGAATTCCGAGCACCTTCCCATTCTGCTTGGCGATAACCAGGGGTTCATGGCCTGCGTTATAGGTTCGCTGCTCGAAGGGATTGGCGTGGGAATAGTGTTCCTTCAAGGCGGAAGCACCGGTGGCACCGACATCATTGCCGCAATAGTCAACAAGCATCGCGACATCACCGTTGGGCAGATGATGATAGTGCTCGACCTGTTGATAATCACCTCTTCGCTTTTTACTCCCATAGGAAATCTCACGCTCCTGTTGTTCGGTTATTCCACACTTATCATCACCAACACTACGCTCGACTACGTGCTCAACGCCGGAAGGCAGAGTGTGCAGTTTCTCATCATCTCGCGGCAATACGACAAGATAGCTTCGGCTATAGAATACTACCACCGCGGTGTCACAGTGCTCAACGGCTACGGATGGTACAGCAAGCAGGAGCAGAAGGTGCTTGTGGTGCTAGCACGCCGCCGCGAAAGCAAAGACATATTCCGCATCATCAAGCACACCGACCCCCAGGCCTTCGTTTCGCAAAGCAAGGTGATAGGCGTTTATGGCGAGGGATTCGACAAGGTTAAAGTGAAATGAAACACCGCAGCGATGCGCGGCTCACCGTTGTGCCTATGGGAGGACTCGGCAACCGCATGCGAGTTATACGCTCGGCCTATTCTTTGGCCCAATCCACCAAATACAGGGTAGAGGTGGCTTTTGCCGCCAACAGCGAATGCCGTTGCAGTTTTGGCGATGTGTTTGCGCCCATCGAGCCGCGGTTTCCCAATTTCACGGTGCGCATAGCAACATGGTTTGATCAGCCTCCGTCGAGAGACAATCTGCATATTCCCGTTTTTTTGCGCAAGGCAGTTTACGCAAAGCAGTTTACGTGCCCACCCGATGCGCAAAGCGGCGAAATTGTGACGGCATTGCGTTGCAACGCAAAGGTTTACATTTCTACATGCTACGAGTTCTGTGAAAGCGATATCCCCATGTCGTCGTTATTCAGGCCTTCGCGCCCTGTTGAAAGAGCAGTGGAGGCCGTAGTCAAACGTTTCGGGTGCCACACTGTGGGCTTTCATGTGCGCACCACCGACAACGTGCAGGCTCTGAAATATAGCCCCTACACACTTTTTGTAGCAGCAGCACGATGGGAATTGGAGCAAAATCCTCACACAATGCTCTTCCTGGCTACCGACAGTCCCGAAGTGAAAAGCGAGTTTACGGACGAATTCGGCGAGCGTGTCATAACGTCGGCCGAAGAACTGTCGCGCTCCACACACCACGGGATGCTTGTGGCGGCAA
>CAVFSQ010000058.1:0-7847 GCA_963625145.1 Bacteroidaceae bacterium
GGGTTGTAGGGCAATTCCATCATGGCCGGAATCCTTGCAAGCCGCTCAATGTATACACTGTCTTCGAAAACGAGGTTGACGTCCTGCATGTTGCAGTCGGTGTCGTTTGCAAGATATTGCATGGCGTTCCATTGCTGCAACAGTGTGTCGACGTCGAGAGTCATTGACATGGGCATTTCTATTTCTTCGTCTTTTCCGGTTTTGTCGTCATGAACGGTGATGTCGTTTTGTGCATTCACGGCTATTGCCGTAATCAGCAGCAGGGTGGTTATATATAGCTTTTTCATAATCGTAGTTTTTAGAAATTAAGTCCGCAGCCGATGCCTACGGCCGACGAGCTTTTTGTTGTATTGACGTGAACTACCGTTGGCTTGATGTTGAGGCTAAGGTCTTTCGATATGTCGAATTGCGATAGTTGCGCGTCCACATAGGCGTCAACTACCGACAGCAGGTACACTCCCACGAACGAGAACGCGGCATAGTCTCTCCACCTGCGGTAACGGTCTTTCTTGTTTTTGAATATTGTCTTGAAGCGGTCTTCCATCCCGCTCATGTCGTAGTTGGGCGGAAGCATGTTCGTGTAGCTTTGTGTGGTGGGATCGTCGTCCATAATGTCGATGTATGCCTGCGAGTAGTCTTTGTACATCTGCTGGTTCCACATCAAGGCATATGTGCATCCCAGAAACCCTCCGTAGAAGATAGGTAATTTCCAGTATTTGCGGTTGTAGATTTGCCCGGCTCCCGGCAGCACCAATGCCAGCCAGAGGGCGCGTTGCGGGTCGGGCACGAACTTGGGCTTCGGCAGTTTCTTCTTTACTGCCATTTTCATTATCGAGTCGACGGCCTGCACCGTCTTTGCCGAATCGTCGGCAGAAATGACGGGGGCTTCCAAAATGTTGTCGGGCGGAAGCAGGAGTGCCGCTTCCGATTTTGCCGGCGCTGCTGCAAGGCAAAGCGCGACGATTGCCGCCTGCACCAACAATGGCAAGCGGCAAATCTTGAAACTGGCGTTTATGCTGGCGTTGGTTTTCACTTGCCTTTGTCGAACAGGGCTATTATGCGTTCCATGTCTTCTTTGTTGCGGAACGGGATTGTGATTTTCCCCTTGCCTTCGGGCGAGCAAGTCATTTTCACTTTTGCGCCGAAATGTTCCGACAACTGTTTCTGCATTGCGCTGTATTCTTCGCCGCCGGTTTTGGAGCGCCGTGCGCGTATGCGCTTGCCTGCATCGTTTACGTCTTCGCCGCTGTTGAGGCGGTTCACCATGTCTTCCACTTTCCTCACCGAAAGTCCCAGGCTCTTTATTTCCTCGAACACCCGCAACTGGGTTGCTGCGCTGGGAAGGCCCAGCAGGGCGCGTGCGTGGCCTTGGTCGATGACTTTGTTTTTCAGGGCCATTTGCACCTGTGCCGGGAGTTTCAGCAGACGGAGGTAGTTGGTCACTGTGGCGCGTTTCTTGCCCACCTTGTCCGAAAGCTCCTCCTGTGTCAGTCCGTATTGCTCTATGAGCCCCTGGTATGCCAGTGCTATCTCTATTGGGTTGAGGTCTTCGCGCTGCAGGTTTTCCACGAGAGCCATTTGCATGGTGCTTTCGTCGTCGGCGGTGCGAATGTATGCGGGCAGGGTTTCGAGCCCGGCTTTTTGCGCGGCACGCCAGCGGCGTTCGCCGGCGATGATCTGGTATGTGCCGTCGCCCATGTTGCGCAATGTCACGGGCTGCACAATGCCCAGCTCCTTTATCGACAGTGCGAGCTCTTCGAGTGCCTGCTCGTTGAAGTCGCGCCGTGGCTGGCTGGGGTTGGGCTTAATTTGGCTCACGGGGATTTCTCCGATTGACGAACTGCCCGAAGTTCTTACTTCATCGGTAGCTATCAAAGCGTCGAGCCCGCGGCCTAGGGTGCTGTATTTCTTTTTTACTGCCATATATGTTTCGGTGGGTTTTAAGTGGCGGCTCAACCGCGGTTTTTGTCGATAACTTCGCGTGCAAGGTCGATGTAACTCTTCGCTCCGCTGGAAGTGGGGTCGTAGAGTATTGCGGGCACGCCGTGGCTGGGAGCTTCGCTGAGCTTCACGTTGCGCTGTATTACGGTCTTGAACACAAGTTCCTGGAAGTGCCGGCGCACTTCGTCGTATATCTGGTTGGCAAGGCGAAGGCGCGAGTCGTACATCGTGAGAAGGAAACCTTCGATTTCCAATGGCGGGTTGAGCTTCTTCTTTATGATTTTTATGGTGTTAAGCAGTTTGCTGATACCTTCGAGTGCGAAGTATTCGCATTGCACGGGGATAATCACGCTGTCGGCAGCTACGAGCGAATTGACGGTGATGAGCCCGAGCGACGGGCTGCAGTCGATGAGTATGTAGTCGTATTCGGGGCGCAGGGGGTCGAGCGCTTTCTTCACCAGTTTTTCGCGCTGGGCGAAGTTCAGCATTTCCACTTCGGCACCCACCAGGTCGATGTGCGACGGCAAAATGTCGAGCTTGTCGATGTCGGAAGTGTAGATTGCTTCGTGTACGTCGGTGCCTCCCACAATGCACTCGTAGATTGAGCAGTCGACTTTTTTCACGTCGACACCCAACCCCGACGAAGCGTTCGCCTGAGGGTCGGCATCTACCAGAAGCACCGATTTTTCCAATGTCGCGAGCGATGCGGCAAGGTTCATAGCAGTTGTGGTTTTTCCTACACCGCCTTTCTGATTTGCTAAAGCTATTATCTTTCCCATATTCAGTACTCCAGCCCAAAGACTGGGATTATGCAAAAATAAAGAAAATCCGCCACCCGGCGCTTCTTTGCAATGCTAAATATCCATAATTGTATGTTCCCGCACTCCTCCCGCGTGGTGACGGGAGGCTATCCGGGGAGGGCAAAACCGCTAAAAACTATTTTGATTTATTGACAAAATTAGTCCCCCCCCCCCGCGAAGGGCAAAAAGGACCGCAGTAACTTGCGGTCCTTCGGCGGTCGGAACGGCTGAAGTACAGTCGGAAGCCAAGAAATGATGCTGAATAGATGAGGCACTGCCCCAGATAGAACAACACGTCGCCCGCTATCTCGGCGTGGGCGAAGAAGTAGCAGAACACATGCCCCAATACGAACGATGCCGCACACGTGCCGTAACCCACAATGTTCCGCATAACGGCATACAATGTTATAGTTTCCTCAAAATACCTTCATGTAGCATCCTCGCGCATGTTCGCCCCCGCTGGGGACGAAAGATAGTCTATCCTTGCTTTCCTCGGGTTCCCGTTGGCCACCCGAGGTTATGCTTGTGACATAATATAGGGCTGCGCTCGGCATACTTGAAACAAGTTTCAGCCTGCACTCGCTGGCACTATATTTGGCCTCCTTCGGAGACCTCATAGCCGCTTGTAGACTTGTAGGGCTGTTTCGCGTGTCAGCGCGGTATAGCATCCCCGAAGGTGGTGAATTAACATAACCGCGGCGCGACCATAGGGAGCCCGCGGACAGTGCGATACATACATTATCTCGTCCTCGAAGAGGGCGAACACCGGCAGTCTTGAAATTTCCGAAGATTTCAATTGCCGATGCGCAGCCTATATTATGTCACACCAGCGGCCCTGCAGCACAGCGAAAGTGCTTGATAACTGGAATTCTCTGCGCAGAGAGATTGTTCCGTGCGCAGAGCGTTGGAATTATTGCGGCAACAATCGGCACGAAGCGCACGAAGGTTACGCCACGCACGAGGGGGTCTTAATTTTGTCAATTAATCAAAATTGTTTTTTGCGAAAATCACACTCTTGAGAGATAGAACATATTAATACTCTGTAGTTTGATTCGTCCAAACGGCATCAAGGCAATATCTCATCCAAGAATTCATAAAACTGTGAACTCAACTGGCACACACCAAACATCCGTCGCGCACACCACGGCTATTAGGAATTTCTGGCTTATAGACTTCATTGCATCCCCCGCCAATCTACCGAAAAACCGTATCTTTGCTTAATAATTACCAGCATTATGGACTCCCAGCATTATAATCCCCGCAAACTTATACTCATATCAAACGATGACGGCTATCAGGCTCCCGGTATAAACCGCCTTGTGGAATGGCTTCGCCCTTTGGCAGATATCGTGGTGATGGCTCCCGATGGCGGGCGTTCGGGCGCGGCCTGCTCGATTACTTCCCTTGTTCCGATAATGGCCAGCAGGGTGCGCAGCGAAGAGGGGCTTGATGTGTATGCATGCACGGGAGCGCCTGTCGACTGTGTGAAGCTTGCCGTAAACGAATTCCTTGACCGTAAGCCCGACCTTGTGGTCAGCGGAATAAACCACGGCAACAATGCGTCTATCAACGTGCATTATTCGGGCACTCTTGGTGCCGTAATCGAGGCTGCGCTGCGGGGACTGAAGGCCGTGGCTTTCTCGGTGTGCAACCACGAAGAGCAGGCCGACCTTTCGGCATTGCGCCCCTATGTGGTGAAAATCACGGAACAGGCTTTGGCACACGACATGCCGCCGTATACATGCCTCAACGTGAATTTCCCGAACGCGACGCAATTCCGCGGAGTTAAGGTAGGCAAAATGGGGCGCACGCGCTGGGAAAATGAATTCGAGAAATGCAGCGTGCCGTCGCACGGCACCTGTTACTTCCTCACCGGCAACTGGACCGATACTGAGCCGTGGCGCACAGATACAGACAGCGCCGCCCTGGCGCAGGGATATGTGGCCGTGACGCCGGTTACAGTTGACGTTACGTCGCACGAACTGTTGAGCGAAGTGGAACACTGGGATATGCAGCCATGAGGTATTTCGTTATAGCCGGCGAGGCGAGCGGCGACCTTCATGCATCGAATCTCATCAGGGCTCTTCGCGGCCGCGACCCGCAGGCGGAATTCTATGCCTATGGCGGCGAGCTCATGCAACAGGCAGGAGCTTCCATGCTGTGCTATTACCGCGACATAGCCTATATGGGCGTGGTGAATGTGGCGCTGCATGCCCACACCATCTTGCGCGCAATGGCCAGGTGCAAAAGGCAGATAGTTGAAACTGCCCCCGATGTGGTGGTGCTTGTTGACTATCCCGGCTTCAACCTTTCGATAGCCCGCTTTGTGAAGAAGCATACTTCGCTTCCGGTTTACTATTACATTTCGCCCAAAGTATGGGCTTGGAAAGAAAGCCGCATAAAACTGCTGCGGGCTTACGTGGACGAGATTTTTTCGATATTGCCTTTTGAAACGCAGTATTTCGGGCAGCGGGGCATCACGGTGCATTATGCCGGAAATCCCACAGCAAGCGAAATAAGGGCCTTCAAGGAAGGATACAGCGAAACTTTCCGCGAGTTTGCCCTGAACAACGGGCTTGACCCCGAAAGGCGCATAATCGCTTTGCTCGCCGGAAGCCGCAAACAGGAAATTGCCTACAACCTGAAACGCATGTGCATGGCGGCACAGCCGTTTGTGGGCGAGGGGTACCAGCTTGTCGTTGCCGGTGCACCAAATATTGACGATGCTTTGTATAGCGCCAACATTCCTGCGGAGATGTTTGCCCGCGGCGATGTGAAAATCGTGGCAAACCGCACATTTGCCCTGCTGTGCCACGCCTGTTCGGCGCTGGTGACTTCGGGCACTGCCACGCTCGAGGCGGCGCTGTTCGGTGTGCCGCAGGTGGTGTGCTATTACATCCCGATGGGGAAACTGGTGTCGGCATTGCGCCGGCGTCTGCTCAAGGTGCCCTATGTGTCGCTGGTGAACCTTATAGCGGGCGAAGAGGTGGTGCGCGAACTTGTGGCCGATGGCATGCGAGTGGAAACGTGCTGCGCCGAACTGCGGCGCATTACCCCTGACGGCGAAAGCCGTGACGCCATGCTGGCAGGATATGCGCGGGTAAGCGCAACGCTCGGCGATGGCGACGCTTCGCAGCGTGCCGCAGTGATGATTGCAGATGCTGCGCTCCGCGCAAAAGGCGGAAGAACGTAGGGCGGTATGAAAAGGTTTTAGCGGGAATATGAAAATCAAGACTTTCTTTCTTGCAGCAATACTCGTTGCTGCGGCAGTGTGCTCGTATGCCGCCGGTCCCGGCAAGTGGTATGCGGTTACTATGGGCGGGAAAGGCATCATTATCCCCGACGGCTCAATGGAAGACGAAACGCCGGTTGAAATCTGGACGCAAACCGATGTTCCTTCCCAATTGTGGCAGTGCCTGAAAGGCAAAGGGAAAACGATTGTGCTGCAGTCAGCCTGGCGTGGGAATTGTCTTTGCCGTACTGAGGCTGTGCGGGCCGGTGCTCCGGTTGTGGCGCGTGCAGTAGGTGACTCCGACTCTTGCGCCGAATGGGTGCTGATTCCGGTAAAGGGCAATGACAATGCCTTTCGCATTGCAACTCCCGACGGCAAATTCGTGGTGAAGGCAGTTTCGGCTGACGACAGGGCCCGGCTCGTGTTGGCCGACGGCGCTTCGGCCCACACGGTATTGGCAGAGTGGAAATTTGCGGAGCATGCAGGGCATGTATCCATCCGCTTCGACGAAAACGCCCGCGACGCCCTTGCCGACAATTTCTTCAGGCAATATTGCCATCCCACTCCTGCCGGGCGAGTGCTGGGCACAGGAGGATGGTGGGGCGATGCCGAAATGTTTGAGACCCTACTTGACGCATTCGAAACTACAGGCAACAAAAAATATCAGACATATTTTGCGCAACTGGCAGCTGATTTCTTCTCCCGCAACGGAATACGCTTGGACTATAATCTCTATAACGACGACATTACATGGATGGTGCTGGCATGCGCGCGCGGGTACAAATACTTCAATGTAGGCGCCTGGCTGGAATATGCAAGGCAAAATTTCGACCTTATGTATGCGCGGGCTTTGCAACCGCGCGGTGCTTTGCGATGGAACCAGGAAACGAAGAACTGGTACGGGTCGAATTCGTGTATCAACGGTCCGGCTGCGGTGGCTGCCTGCTATCTCTACGAACTTACCGGCGACAGGGCGTATCTCGAAAAGGCCAGAAGCATATATGCGTTCCAGCGCTCCGCTCTCTTCGATGCGGCAACGGGGCAGGTCTACGACAGCGGGTATTGGAATTCCGGCTGGACAGATTTTTCTGTCGGCAACCGCTGGGCTTCGACCTACAATCAGGGCACAATGTTGGGCGCTGCCACGAAATTGTATCTCCTTACCGGCGAAGAGCAGTATGCAAGCGATGCGCGCAAGGTGTGGAACTATACCTACGCCAATATGTGCAACCGTCATAAGATACTGCACGCCTGCCAGGTTGCTACGGGTGACCTGTGCGGCTTCAAGGGCATTCTGATGCGCTATGTGCGGCTTTACGGCCAGACGTTCGGTGACGGGGACGTTTTCGGGTGGATGGAGAAGAATGCATGGTTTGCTTGTCAGAATGCCAATTCCCGGGGAATAGTATGGTCGCGGTGGCTGACGAAAACTCCCGAGAATTTTGTGTGGAATGACAATGGCCGGGAAAAAGATTTTTCAAATGATGCCTTTGGGGCATCGACGGCAGTTTCAGTAGCTTTCAATGCACATATAAACCGCAGGTTCTGCAAGGATGCGTTCAGTGTTGTCGGGGCGGAGCATTTCGACGACATACAGTTCATGCAGCTGGCCCCGGTGAGCAGCGATGGTGTTACTCCAAACACCACCCCCTCTGATTCCGGGTATATATGTTTCAGGAATGTGGATTTTGGCAACAAAGGCGCAACGCGGGCTTCACTGCGGCTTCATTCAGCCCGGCACGGAGGAAGCTATACGCTCTATGTCGACAAAATAGGCAGTGACACAAAGATAGGAACCGTAAACGGCTTGAAAACCGGATGGAATACCTATCGCATAAAGACAGCGAAGACTGTGGGCATGCATACTCTGTATG